>DAOWLV010000396.1 GCA_030643455.1 Candidatus Krumholzibacteriia bacterium
CACGGCCAGATCGAGGGCTTCAGCGAAAAATACGGGATGGAATACCGCAAGGCCTACTGGGACGAACATATCGACCACGACATGGTTCACCGTCACGAACGGGAAATTTTTCCCATGATGCGCAGGCGGCACCTTTTCAGCGGCTCGGAGAATTTCGCCCTGTTCGATTTCCACAGCGATGGAGGCTGGATCGACGAAAACGTCTTCGCCTTCACCAACCGGCACGGCTCCGAGAGTGCCCTGATCATCTTCAACAATTCCTACGAATCGACCGCCGGGACCCTGCAGATGTCCACCGCCATCAACATTGGCTCGGCCGATCATTCCCGGCTCGTGCAGAAATCCCTGACCGAAAGTCTGGGTATCGACCCCTCGGCGGACATCTGGTACATCATGCGGGATCACATCGACGGCCTGGAATACCTTCGTTCGGGCCAGGAACTGGCCACGCAGGGCTTCCATACCCAACTCAAGGGTTATCAGTACCGGGCGTTGATCGAATTCCGCGCCGTCACCGACACCGACGGCCTGTGGGGACAGCTGGCGGAGCATCTTGCCGGCCGCGGGGCACTCGACCTTGGCCTGGCCAGGCGGCGTCTGGTGGTTGGTAGTGACCTGGCCCTGGTCCGGCAATGGATGGACCCGGCAATCCTCGCCTGGCTGGAAACCTCCGTATCCCAGCCGCTGGATTCTCCCGCTACCGAAGTGGAAGAGCACGACCGGGAGCCCGATCAGGTAACCGTCGAACCCCCAGTGGATCTGCCGGAGGACCTGACCCGGACCGCCCTTGCCATTCGTGATCTGGGCGAGCTGGAAATCCCCGAAAATCTGGGACGCCGGTCTCGTGGGGATCTGCAGGCGATGATGGATTCCCTGCCCGGAAGCCGGATTCCCCAGGCGGTTTACCTGCGCTCGGTTCTGCGGAAGGTTTCCGCACCATGGACTGGAAGTCCGGGTTCGCCCGGGTCCCCTGGTCTGGACCTGGAACCCGGCGACCTACCCCTGGTGCTCGAGGATATGGGCCACCTCCTTCACGAGTGGACGGGGCACGACTATGCCGGACGCTCTGCCGCCCTGCTGGCGGAAATCCTCGCTGACGCGAGCAGCCAGATCACGGATCTGGGCCGGGGAAAGGCCCGATGGTTCGGCCCGATGGCCGAAGATGGCCACGTACGTCGATTCCTCGGCTTCAATGACCACGAAGGCACCACCTGGTTGAACCGGGAAGCTCTCGAAACCCTGCTGACAGCCATGGTGGTCTGTGGAATGACCACACCGGGCAGGCCCCGTCTGGCTTCGCTCCTGGACGGAAGGGCTACCATCCTCGAAGCGGCCGAAAAGGCGGGATACGCCCTGGCAGAAATGCTGCAACTTCTTACCCCTAAATAATTTCCTGAACAATATGTTGAGCCGGCCCCGGCCTCCCCTGCTGAGTTTCTTTTTTCCCCTTTGCGATTTGTGGTATAATTAGCCGTGGATATCCCTGTCATCGCTTGAGCGCTGGAAGTACGGCGAGCAGAATCACCGAAGTGAGGAAACACATGCTGGCGAACGCCATCAATCGGAAATATTTCTGCCACACAGTGGCCATGGTCTTGATCATTGCTGCTTCTGGCGCCTCCGTGTTTCCTGCCCAGGCAGGGGTCGGAGAAGGAATCAGCGAGACCGCAATCATCGACACCCAGCCCCCGTGGATCACCGTGGACCAGTTCCCGGAATTCACGGTTTTCCAGGGTGGCGATACCGTACTGTTCCACTGGCAGTCCGGCGACAGCCACCCGGGCACCGTCCCCGAACATTTCACTGCCGCGGTATGGATCGACGGCGAGGTCGCCTCCAATCTCATTTACCATCCCGACACGGACGACTTCAGCTGGGAATGGATCGCCCCCGAGGTTTCCTCGGCCGATGTCCACCTGGAAGTCCAGGCCAGGGACGCCTTCGGCAATTTCACCTCCGAGACCACGAACAGCTTCACTGTGTTGCTGTCGGTGACGAGTGTGCCGCGCGTTGCCGGGGAACTGAACCTGGCCGCCCCCGCACCGAATCCTTTCAACCCGTCCACCAAGCTTTCTTTCAACCTGCCTGAACCGGGCCGGGTGGCCCTGACCGTCTTTGACCCCCGTGGACGCCGGGTTCGCACCCTGTTACGGGGCCAGAGGCTGGCTGGGGATTTCGAAGCTCGTTGGAACGGAATGGATGACCAGGGCCGGGCCATGCCCGGTGGGGTCTATATTTTTGTCCTGGAATTCCATGGTTCCAGTCATTCAGACCGTATTTCACGGAAAGCGGTGCTCATTCCTTGAGGTGGGTTCGGTTCAATAAAATTGAGCCTGCGAGATGCTTGATATTTAAGGGGAACCCGAGATTGGTTGTTTCGACCAAATGGATTCATTTGGTTGGAAAGGTAAGATCCATTTTTTCCGGAGTCTTTCCAGTGAGGATTCTGCAGTGGGGGTAATGCCTTGAAAAGCAAAGTGAATAGCATGAAAATATATAGTTCCAGGCAATTGGCCCGCCGGTTGCCTGCCGCCGTGTTCGCGTTTGCAGTCATTCTCTCGGTCGGCCTGGCCACGCCTGGAATATCCAGCGGCCAGATCCCGGACGGGGATTTTCTCAGCGACGATTTCAACGCCTGTGTCCTGAAACCCATCTGGACTTTCGTCGACCCCCAGGGCGATGCTACACAACCAACCATCCAGGGTGGATTTTCGGGTGACGCCAAGGTCGGCATCACCGTTCCTGGCGGCAGTTCCCACGAGTTGTACAACGGTGTCATCAGCGCCCCCTATATCATCCAGGAAACGTCCGACAGCGACTTCACTCTGGTGGTCAAGTTCGATTCCGTGCTGCCGGTGGTGAACTACGCCATGCAGGGTATCATCGTCCGGCAGGACGACTCCGAGTGGCTCAGGTTGGAGTTCTACAGCTCGAACACCGATGAGATTTCCATCCTGGCCGGGCTCCCGGACGTCCCCACCACCTTCCCGGTCAACGAAGTCATCCCTGGGCTTCCTGCGGGAACCAGCCCCATGTACATGCGCGTCCAGCGCGCAGGCGATACCTGGACCCAGTCCTACTCCACCGATGGGACGAACTGGACCCCCGTGGGGTCCTTCGACTACGCCCTGACCGTAACCGGTGTTGGGCTGTACGGTGGCAACGCGGTCGGCGACCCCGAACACACGGTGCTGGTGGACTATTTCTCGAACAGCCTGGACCCCATCGTCGAACCCGACGACACAGGTCAGAACACCCTGACGACCAGTATCGTCGGCGATGGCACCATCGACATCGATCTGGACTTGCCGGTCTACGACTGCGGTGACGTGGTTCAGTTGACCGCC
>DAOWLV010000458.1 GCA_030643455.1 Candidatus Krumholzibacteriia bacterium
GAGTTCCTCGAGTTTGCCCTTGCCCATGAATGTGCTTGGTACCGGACGGGAGCGGCGCTGTTCAATCTGGCCCACCACGTCCGCGCCCGCGGTATCGGCCAGACGAGCCAGCTCGGGCAGATCCGCATCGCCCCCCAGGCCTCCGGCCCAGGCCAGCGGCAGATGGACCCCGACCAGGATTGCCTGCTCGCGCGGAACTTCCGTGGAGAATCCTGTTTCATCATCGCGTCTGGTACCCATGTTACTCCGTGTTATTTCCGGATGTCCGTTCGGTGACACCCTGTTCGATTTCCAGGCTCCACTTTTCCCAGTCGGCGAAAGCCGTTTCGAGTTCCGTGTCGATCCCGGCACAGAGGTGGGCCAGTTCCCGGCGACGGTCATTTTTCAGATCCGGCGATCCCATCTCTTGCAGCGCCCTTTCCCTTGCGGACTCCAGTTCGAGGATTTTCGCCTCCACCTCGTCAATCCTGCGCCTGCGGCGGTTGATTTCGTTCTTGCTCAGGGCTTTGCGCCTCTCGGCGGTTGTGACGGCGTCCGGTTTCTCCTTCTTCTGTGTCTTCGCCCCGGAGCCGACTTTTTCCCTGGTTCCGATGATCTGCTGTTCCTGCTTCCGCTTCCAGACATAATCGGCGTAGTTGCCCGCGAAAATCCGCACGCCGCCGTCTCCGGTGAACACGATCAGCTTCTGCACGATCTTGTCAAGGAAACGGCGATCATGAGATACGACCACCATCGTACCGGTGTATTCCGCCAGTGCCGCCTCCAGGGATTCGCGGCTGCGGATGTCCAGGTGGTTGGTCGGTTCGTCCAGTAGCAGTGTGTTGTGGCCTTCCTTGATCAGGCGCAACAGTGACAACCGGCCGCGTTCCCCCCCGGAAAGACGGGCCACCTGGCGGTCAAAAAGATCCTCGCCGAATCCGAAGGCTCCCAGGAAGGACCGGTGTTCCCCCAGGGTCGGAACCGGGTCCACGGACATCATCTCGGTGAGCACCGTGTTGTGATCCGAGACCCCCGAAAGTTCCTGGTCGTAAAAACCCAGATCGACGTTGTGCCCTATCACCACCCTGCCCGAGTCGGGAACGATCCGTCCGGCCAGCATCTTGAGCAGGGTCGACTTGCCGCAGCCGTTGGGTCCGATGATCCCGATCCGATCGCCCCGTGAAACATGCAGGTTCAGGTCCTTCATCAGGATTCGTTCATCCCAGCCCTTGGACAGCCCATCGGTTTCCAGCACCGTGCCGCCGCTGGGCCTGACGGGACTCAGATGAAAACGAAACAGGCCCGGCTCGGTGGTGGGTTTTTCGAGCTTGTCCTCCTTTTCGAGCTGTTTGCGGCGCGATTGGGCCTGCTTTGTCTTCTGGCCTTCGATGTTCCGGCGGATGTAATCCTCCATCTGCCGGATACGTGTCTGCTGCCGCTGCCAGGCGTTGAGATCCTGCTGATAACGCAACCGGCTCTGCTCGTCGAAAAAGGAATAGTTGCCCGAGTAGCTGATCAGCCGGCCACGGTCCAGGTGAAGGGTTTTTTTCGCCACTCGATCCAGGAATTGCCGGTCATGTGAGACAAGCACCACGGCCCCGGGGTAGACTTCCAGAAAGCCTTCCAGCCATTCACAGGATTCCAGGTCAAGATGGTTTGTGGGCTCATCCAGTAGCAACAGGTCAGCCCTTCGCAGCAGGACCGAGGCCAGGGCGGCCCGCCGCCTTTCGCCACCGGACAAGGTATTCACCGGGCGTTCCCAGGTCTCGGGCATCAGGCCGACACCCTGCAGGGCTGTTTCCAGCCGGGCCTGCATCGTGTAACCGTCCAGGCGTTCGAATTCCTCCTGGAGTTTTCCCTGCTGCTCCACCAGGGTAATCTGCTCCCCCGGTGGGGCGCCGGCCAGCTCCGCCGCCAGCGTCGTCAACCTGCTTTCCAGCTCCCGTTCCATGGTGAAGGCCGCACCCGCCACCGTGTCTATCAATAATCCCGCGTCGCTGGCGTCCGGATCGATGGTCGTTTCCTGCCGCAACATGCGGATCGTGGCCGACCCCATGACCTGGCGGGTCCCCCCGTGCAACTGAAGTTCCCCCGTCATGGCCGCCAGAAGTGTGGTCTTGCCTGCCCCGTTCGCCCCGACCAGGGCGTATTTCACCCCCACCTGGAGGGCAACGTTTATGCCCCGCAGGATCTTTTCCCTTCCGTAGTCAAAGGTGGCGTTTTGCAGGGAGAGCAGGGCCATTCGCTTCGGTTTTCCCTTGTTGATCCAAAAGTGGATTCCGGGTTTTGGTAATTGTGGACGGCCCGTGAGCGTACTTTGAAAGCATCCGGGATGTCCTCGTCGCGATCCGGACGGATTGCTCCTGCGGATTACCCGGCTACTTTCGAAGCACGCCCACGGGCCTCCAACATTTACCGGAAAGCCGGAAAGTACTTTCGGAACAATAACGGGAAACCATACCAAACGGTAATTTTCCCTGCTTCGTCTGGATTTGGAGGCTGCCCGGCGTCGGTCTTGGCCCATTGAACACATGGGTTTTCGCTTTTTGGGTAAATGTATAAGCTGGTGAAATCGTTTGAAATTATTACGATTATTTCTGGCTTTTTTCGTCATTTGTTCGTATATTGGGTTTGCCTCCCAAAACCTTTATATATGGAGGGATTCCATGTCTGCTATTTCCTATATTCCCGATCAGCCCGCCTCTAAGGTCCACGCTTCGCTCCAGTGTTCA
>DAOWLV010000388.1 GCA_030643455.1 Candidatus Krumholzibacteriia bacterium
GAAAGTGCCGGTCCGCTTGTCTTCGGCCCACAGCCTCATGCTCACCGCGGGGATGAAGAAGATCAGGAAAAACGGGAGGTTTCCGAAAAACGACCGCAGGTCCGCCGCGCCGTTCAGGAAAAACCCGGTCATGAACAGCCCCGAATTCAGCACCAGAAAGGCGATGATGAAGATATAGGCGATGGGACTGTTGAAATAGGAGGCGAACTCGCGCCTGAAGATGGTCAGTGTGCTTTGCATCTACGCCACCCCTTTCAGGTCGCCGGTCCGGCGGGTCAGGGATATGAAGGTGTCCTCGAGACTGAAAGTGGCCTCGTGCAACTGGGTCAGATCCCAGGAGCGGCCCCGGGCCAGCCGGTCCACGGCTCCCACCAGGTCGGATTCGAAAGGACCACGCACTTCGAAGCGGCAGCCTTCACCGGCGGAAAGGGGGCGGACCTCGGTCACTTCGGACAGCTCCCTCAAAGCGGTTTCGACCAGGGCCGCGTCCTCGCGGATGCCGACGAACACCCTGTTGGTTCCCATGGCGTCGCGGGACAGGTCGGCGATGTTCCCGTCGGCGATGATCCGGCCCTCGTTGATGATCACCACGCGGTCGGTCACGGGACTGACCTCCTGGAGGATGTGGGTCGAGAAGATGATCGTCTTTTCGCCGGCCAGTCTCTTGATCAGGTCGCGGATGCCGAGAATCTGCAGGGGATCCAGGCCGCTGGTGGGTTCATCGAGGATCAGGATCTCCGGATCGTGGATGAGCGCCTGGGCCAGCCCGGTCCGTTGTCTGAACCCCTTGGAGAGTTCACCGATGTTCTTCTTGTATTCGGTGCGCAGGCCGCACTCCTCGACGCACCATTCGAGCCGGTTGTTCAACTGGCCGGCCGACAGGCCGCGAGCCTTGCCGACGAAGGTCAGGTACTCCTGGACGTTCATGTCCAGGTACAGGGGAACATTTTCCGGCAGGTAGCCGATACGCCGCCGCACTTCGAGCGGGCGCTCCAGGACATCGATCCCATCCACCGTGACCTGGCCCTCATCGGCGGCCAGAAAGGTGGTGATGATCTTCATGGTCGTGCTCTTGCCGGCGCCATTCGGACCCAGGAAGCCGAGGATTTCTCCTCGCCCCAGCTTGAACGAAACGTCGTCGAGCGCGCGCATGGTCCCGAAGCTCTTGGTGATACCGCGAACTTCGATCATCGCGAAGACTCCTCAGGGGTTGGCATTGATTCGGATTAATGCATGCAAATTGGCGCCAAATATAAGCGCAACTCCCGGGAAACTGCAATACGCGAGAAAGGTTCCCGTAAAAATCAGCAGATTTCCACTTGCGGCGCGGCATCTTTATCGTATATTTGCGATCAACGATAAAGGAGACGGCCATGGCAGAAAGAAAAACAGTGGAATTCAGCGGGGACCTGATTGCCCTGGCCGACGTGGCCAAGGCCTTGGGACACCCGGGCCGGTTGGAGATCCTGCGCATCCTGGCCGGGCGCGCCTGCATCTGCGGTGACATCGTGGACCGAATGCCACTGTCCCAGTCGACCGTTTCCCAGCATCTGAAGGAACTGAAGAAGGTGGGCTTGATCCGGGGCGAGATCGAAGGGCCGCGGATCTGCTATTGCCTGGATATGGATGCGGTGGCCAGTGCGCAGCAGGGTTTCGCCCGGTTGTTCGATGGCATCGCCTGCTGCAACAGCGAAGGAGAGGAAAATGAAAAGTGCGGATGAACTCAAGAGCCTCGTGAAAACCAAATACGGTGAGATCGCTCGCCAGAGCGGCACCTGCTGCGGCCCCGCCGCCTGCGGCGACACCCTCGGCGGCACCAGTTTCGCCGAGAGTTACCAGGGCCTGGACGGCTATTTTCCCGAGGCGGATCTTGGACTGGGTTGCGGGATCCCGACCGATTTCGCCGGTATCGAAGAGGGCCAGACGGTGATCGATCTGGGCAGCGGCGCGGGCAACGATGTTTTCGTGGTCCGGGCCATCGTGGGGGAAACAGGCCGGGCCATCGGCCTGGACATGGTGCCCGACATGGTGGACAAGGCCAAGGCCAACGCAACCAAGCTGGATTTCGACAACGTGGAGTTCCATCTGGGGGAGATCGAGGACATGCCCCTGGACGACGGCATCGCCGACGTGCTGGTCAGTAACTGCGTTCTGAACCTGGTGCCGGACAAGCAGCGTGCTTTCTCGGAGATCCACCGGGTGCTCAAGCCGGGCGGGCACTTCTGCGTGTCCGACATCGTGCTGGAAGGGGATCTGCCCGCGGAACTGGCCGAGGCCGCCATCGCCTACGCCGGCTGCGTTGCGGGCGCCCAGCGGAAGGATGAATACATGTCCACCATCAAGGCCGCCGGATTCGACGATGCGGCCATTCGTTCCACCCGCCAGGTGCACCTGCCCGATCAACTGCTGGTGGATGTTCTGGGCGCAGAGGCCGCCGCCGGACTCAAGGACACCGGATTCGGCATTTACAGCATCACGGTGGTGGGTTACAAGGGTTCCGAGGCACCATGACCCGACCCGCGCCCTACGAACGATTCGAACCCAGGCTCTGGCAGTATGAACTGCCCGGCGGGTGGATCGTACTGGCCGGGAAAAACGACCAGGACAACGACCATCTCTCCATCAGGATGGCCAAGGCCAACGACTACTGGTTCCATGTGAGGGGACTTCCCGGCAGTCACGTCCTGCTGAGGGTGCCCGCGGGCCAGGAGCCGGACAACGGCACCATCAAGGCGGCCGCCGCGGTGGCCGCCTGGCACAGCAAGAAGCGGGAGTCGAAGCAGGTGGCGGTCAGTTGCACGCGGGGACGTTTCGTGACCAAACCGCGCGGCGCCAAGCCGGGCACGGTGGAGATCCGCAAGGAAAAAGTGTTGAAGGTCAGACCGGCCATTCCGGAGGAATGAAAAACGTGGAACAGTTCACTATCTGGCTCGACACCTATCTCCAGAACCAGTTCTGGCGGGTGGCGATCATCATCGGTCTGGCTGTCCTGGTCGCCCTTCTGCTGCGCATTCTGGTCTTGCCGTTGTTGCTCAGGCTTTCCCGCAGGACCGCCTCCAACGTGGACGATCGTATCTTCGAACTGTTGTGGCTGGCTATTTTCCGGACGGTTCTTTTGCAGGGCGTCCACATCGCCACCTTGGATTTTGTCCAGGCAGACAAGATCGACACGGTGGTTTCCAGCATCACCGCCACCTTGATGATCCTGATCTGGGGCCGTTTCCTGAACGGCATCGGCAGTATCGTCTTCAAGAAACTGAGCTCCAATGCGGACAGGTACCAGTGGATCCAGCCCCAGACCCTGCCCCTGATCCAGTTCATCTACAAGGTCGCCCTGTTCGGGTTGATGACCTATCTGATCATGGCGTCCTGGCACGTGAACCTGACCAGCTGGCTGGCCAGCGCCGGGGTCATGGGCATCGCGGTGGGTTTTGCGGCCAAGGAC
>DAOWLV010000464.1 GCA_030643455.1 Candidatus Krumholzibacteriia bacterium
AACCGAATTGACGGCCGAATACGGGGTCCAGATCGGCCTGGGCGATGAGGCCAACCACATTCATCACACCTTTGTCATGCTCGAGATCGATTTGTGGGGGGACATTGATTTTGACATGTCTTTCACCTGGGACCACGTGACGCGGCCCAAGACCGATGCCGAAGGCATCACCCCCCTGAAAGACGATGTGGCCACGTATTTCGGATTGTCCATCGACTTCTAGGATGTAAGGGAAACAATCGTGAGCAGGCCCCACAAAATCCGTGCTGTCACCGCCGGTTTGTCCGGCACCCTCGGTGTCCTCCTCATACTCGGCGGCAGTCTTCTGACCATGGGTCAGAAGGCTGTTTTCGATTCCGACTATTTCGCCGATCATGTGGCAGAAAGTCTCGGGGACGAACGGGTGGCCTCGTATGTGGGTGAGATCCTGACCGACGCGGTGGTGGAGGAAAACAAGGACCTGATCCTGGTACGCCCGGTGATCAGCACCACCGCCCGGGCAATTGTCGCGAGTACTGCTTTCCGGGCCGTAGTGGCAAGGAGCGTGAAACGGGGGCACCAGCTTTTGGCTACCGAAGGCGGTCACGAGGTCCTGCTGTCTGTTTCCGATTTCGGTGTGATCCTGAGCAACGCCCTGGCCGGCCAACCCGAAATTGCCGCCAAAATCCCACTGGACGCCGTGGCCGTTCTGGGCAGCATCCAGGAGGGTCCCCTGGTCGAAATCTCCGGCCGGATAATCCGTTTCGGACAGACAGCGCCCTTCCATCCACGCCTGGTCTTTTGGCTGGGCATGGCCCTGTTGATCGGGGCGATTTTTCTGGCCGGCAATCGCGACCTGGCCCTTCTGCGTTCCGGCGTTGCCATCACCATCACCGCCGCGGTCATCCTGTTCATTGTAAGACTCGGGGAACTGATCCTGGAACGCGTTCCCGCGGATCCGGGATTGGGTGGCGCTCTGGCCGGCATCTGGGCCACCTTCATGGGTGGTTTCTGGCCTCGCCTCCTGATTCTGGGCGGCATCGGACTCTTGATGTCCGCCGCCGCCACCGCCTTCCTGGAAGTCATGAAACTGGACCCCATCGCCGACCGGATCCGCAAGTGGATGATCGACCCCTCCGAACGAACGTTGGTCCGTCTTGGCCGGGGGATTTTCCTGCTGTCCGTCGGCGGAGCCGCTGTCATCGAGCCCCGGTTGGCGTCACGGGTTCTGGTGATGTTCGCCGGCGGGGTGGTGTGTTTCCTGGGGCTGCGTGAATTGTGTCGCCTGCTGGTCGACCCCGCGAAACGACCTTCGAGCAAGGAAGAGAGTGTTACGCCTCCTGGTCACCGGCAAAAGATGTGGGTTCGCCGGGTGGGAGCCGGCCTCGTGGTTGCCGTCCTGCTGACAGCTGGAGCGATCTACCTCACTCGTCAGCCCGCGCCACTGGCGACCGTGCCCGGCGGCGGCTGCAATGGGAGCACCGATTTGTGCGACCGCCCCCTGGATGAAGTCGTCTTCGCCTGCGCGCACAACGCCATGGGCGCGGCCGATGTCCCGGGCTGGATGTTCCCCAACCACCAGGTCGGCATCGGTTCCCAGCTCCGGGACGGGATCCGGGCCTTCATGCTGGATGTCTATTCCGGCGTCCCGGTGGGCAATGTGGTGAAAACCGATATGGAGGAAGGGGAAGCCGCCCGGGCCAAACTGGAACCCTCCCTGGGGGCCGAAGGCCTGGACGCCGCCCTGCGAATCCGCGAACGGCTCATCGGCGGTGATGAAAGCCAGAGGGACCTCTACCTGTGCCACGGTTTTTGTGAACTGGGGTCGTCCCGCCTGGTACCGGTGCTGGTCCAGTTCAGGGATTTCCTCGTTCTCAATCCAGGCGAAGTCATCATCATCATTTTCGAGGATACCGTTGCTCCATCCGCGGTCGCGAACGCCTTCGAGGAAAGCGGCCTGGTGAACCTGGTGTACCGGGGTACGGTCACCCCCCCCTGGCCAACGCTCGGTGAGATGGTCAGGACCAACCAGAGGGTTCTCGTGCTGGCGGAAAACCACAGCGAGGGTGTGCCCTGGTATCATCCCGCGTTCGAGGTCTGTCAGGAAACGCCCTACCATTTTTCCAGCCCCGATGACTTCACCTGCGGGCCCAACCGCGGTGGGGAAACCGGTTCCCTCATGTTGATGAACCACTGGGTCACGACACCGCCGACCTCACTGCCCAGCATCGCCGCCCGGGTCAACGCCCACGACTTCCTGATGGAAAGGGTCGAGACTTTCAGGCAGGAAAGGGGCAGGACGCCCAACATCATCGCGGTGGATTTCTACCAGACCGGGGATCTGATCGAGGTCGTGCGGGAATTGAATGGATACTGACACACCTCATGGCAATAAAAATGGCCCGCCTCCAACTGGAGACGGGCCATTGTCTTTTCCACAGAAACCAATTTCTAGGCGTCCTTTGCCTCCAGCTTGAGCAGCTTCTCCCATTCGGAATCAATATACTGCTGGCTCGTCTCCAGGATGTGCTCGTTTCCGGGCTTGAACAGGTGCTTGAACCGGCCCTGTTTTTTCATCCAGGGAGCGATCGGCTTCCGTTCCTTGGGCTTCTGGTTGATCTTGTACACCCCGTTCTCGACCTCGAACAGGGGCCAGA
>DAOWLV010000134.1 GCA_030643455.1 Candidatus Krumholzibacteriia bacterium
AGGAACACGGTCACCGAAAGGGCGAAGCTGACGCCCACCGCACCGCAGGCCAGCAGGCCGGCGATCTTTTTCGGCAACCGGCGGTTCAGGATTCCGCCGACCGCTGCCCCCAGCAAGGGCACCAGAACGATCCACCTCAGCAATGTTTCCGTCGTGTGGCTATCCACTGCGTTACTCCATCAGGGCTTTGAGGTCATCGACATTGACTGTGCGGCGGCGGCGGTAGATCTCCACCAGGATGGCCAGACCGATGGCCGCTTCGGCGGCCGCGACCGCGAAATTCATCAGGACGAACACGTGTCCGTCCGCGTTGGCGTGAAACCGGCTGTAGGCCGCGAACACGATGTTCACCGAACTGAGCATCAGCTCTACGCACATCAGCATCACGATGGCGTTGCGCCGTACGATGAACCCGACCATCCCGGTCAGGAACACCGTCATGGCCAGCAGGAGGTAGTGGGTCAGGGTTATTTCCACGGCAGTTTCCTTTCATCCTTGCCCAGGGCCAGGGCGCCGATGATGGCGACCAGCAGGACGATGGAAATCAATTCGAAGGCCAGGAGATATTTTCCAAGGAGCAGTTCCGCCACGTGCACCGGCGACCCGAACTCTTCAGGAACTGCTCCGCCCATCCCCGTCAAGCCGTTCCGCTTGACATAACCGATGATCATGACCACGACCGCCAGGGGCGGGACCGCCACCGCGGGCCACAACGGCAGGGCCAACCGTTTCCGGTCATCTTCGAGCACCGGGCCCTGCAGCATCATGATCACGAACAGGAACAGCACCATGATGGCGCCGGCGTAGACCAGGATCTGCATGACCGCCAGAAAGGGGGCAGACAGCAGGGCGAAGATGCCCGCGGCGCTGATGAAGGCGAAGATCAGCCAAACCGCCGAGACCACGGCGCTGCGCTGGACCACCATCATCAGGCCGCCGAAGACCATCAGGCCGCCGCAAACCCAGAACAGAATACCTTCCATGTCGAGCCTTTCACCTATTCAACTCCGACCCCGCGGGTCAGAGGGTCCCGTCGGTGTGGTTGTCCAGGAGGAACTCCTTGTCGACAATGAATTTTTCGCGGCTGTCCGCGGCGATCTCGTAGATTCCGGTATCGAGGCGGATGGCATCGCACGGACAAGCTTCTTCGCACAGCCCGCAGTAGACGCAGCGCAACAGGTCGATCTCGAAGGAAATCGGGTATTTTTCGATCTTCGGATCGGGATGCTCGGCCCCCACGATGGTGATGCAATCGGCCGGACAGTAGGTCGAACACATCTGGCAGGCCACGCATACCGGCGAACCGTCCTGGCGTTGCATCAGGCGGTGGCGGCCTCGGAAACGATCCCCGTACACCCGCTTCTCCTCGGGATACTGCATGGTGGGCATCTGGTCGGTATGGAGAATGTTCCACACCAGGTGCTTGGCCGTCACCCCCAGGCCCCGCAACACTTCCCACAGGTAGATCGAGTCGCGGAACGACCGTTTCTTGTCGCAGGACCCCTTGGGCAAACCTTCGAAACTCATGGCACTCCTCGTATCAGACAATCGCCATCACCAGCGCGGTGACCACCAGATTGGCCAGGCCCAGGGGCAGCCAGACCTTCCAGCCGAGACGCATCAACTGGTCGTAACGGAACCGGGGCAGCGTCCAGCGGACCCAGATGAACAGCCAGGCGAAGAACACGACCTTGGCCACGAAGGCCATGATCTGCAACACGGAGGCGACCAGGTCCGCCCCGACCGGGCCGATGGTCCAGGGTTTGAGGACCAGGCCCGCCAGCGCAGCCACCGCCACCAGCACCCACAAGCCGCCGCCGAGAACGGGCTCGCGGTCGCGAGCGTCGCCGAACTTGCCCTTCTCCTTCTGGGCGCGCCTGAAGAACAGCATCGCGATCAGAAGGGAAACCGCCGCCACCCCGATCAGCTTGAGGGTCAGGATCAGGCCGGCGTGGGCCTCGATCAACGGCCGGGGCAGCCAGGGAATCTGGTAGCCGCCGAAATACAGGGTCGCGATGAGGGCCGCCCCAACCACCATGTGTGCGTATTCTGCCATGAAGAACAGGGCGAATTTCATGGAGCTGTATTCGAGATGGAAACCGGCCACGATCTCTGAATCCGCTTCGGGCAGGTCGAAGGGGTTCCGGTTGGTCTCGGCGAACACCGCGACAATGAAGAGGATGAATCCCAGGGGCTGGACCACGACGCCCCACTTGGGCAGGAAGCCCAAGACCAGGTCGCCCTGACCCGCCACTATGTCGGTGATCCGCAGACTCGAAAAGACCAGGATCAACCCCATCAGGGCCAGGCCCATGCTGATTTCGTAACTGATCATCTGCGAGGCGGCGCGGATGCCGCCCAGGAAGGTGAACTTGTTGTTGCCCGACCAGCCGGCAAGGACCACGCCATAGGTGGCCAGGCTGGCGATGGCCAGGACGTACAGCAGGCCCACGCTGAGATCGGCCGCAACCAGCGGCACCTTGCGTCCGGCCACGGTGAGATGATCGCCGAAGGGTATCACCGCGTAGGTACTCAAGGCGACGGTCATCACCAGCCACGGCGCCATGTTGTACAGGGCTTTGTGCCGGTTGGCCGGGGTGACGTCCTCCTTGAACAGGAGCTTGAAGACGTCGGCTATCGGATGGACCAGCCCTGCCAACCTGACGCCCCCGATGGAGGCCCGGTTGGGGCCGGTCCGATCCTGGATGAAGGCGGCTCCCTTGCGCTCCATCCAGATCAAGACCACCACCAGGCCCATGATGAGCACGAAGAAGAACAAAATCTTGGCGAGTGTGTCGAGAACGATGATCATCGGGCTTCACCCCCGGGCAAGAATCCTCTTACCGGCAGTTTGTTCAGGTCAACATCAACCGCGACAGCTCCGGCCAGATCACTACGGACGGCCTTGAGGCTGCCGGGAACATCCGGCCTTTCACAGGCCGTCATCAGTTCGGCCAGGATTCGCCAATCCTCGCGGGCGTTGCCGTGCCGGGCCACCGCCTGCTTGAATTCCTGCAGGCGTCCGTTCCGGTTCACGAAGATCCCCGCTTTTTCCGCCCACATGGCTCCGGGGATAACCACCTTGGCCAGCCCAGCGGTTTCATCGCCGTGGGTGCCTATGTAGATGACAGAATCCTTTTCTCCCAGGGCGGCGGCCACCTGGGGATCCGCGGCGGGATCGCCCCCGAGAATGAGGACAGGCCCGGAGGATCTCTTGATCAGGTCGGCCAGCGCCGGACCATCGTGCTGGGCGACACCCAGCATCTCGAGCCCCCGGCGGTTGGGAGTCCGGTCGGCATCCAGCAGGAGGTCATCCGCGTCCCCATGATCACTGCCGGCCAGGCCGCCGCTCAGGGGCGCATCCTTGGCCAGGGCTTTCAGCAGGTGCAACTCCTCCAGGCTCTGGTGTGGGCTGCCGACCACCAGGCCAAAGCCACCGGCACCCACCAGATTGGCCAGCGTTCCGGTCACACCGGCCCAGGTTTCGGTCCGGCCATCGACTGACGGATCGCCGAGGCGGGTTTCATCGTGGACCGCTTTGTAGGTCATGCGGCCCTTGTCGCACATCCAGCGTCCGTTCACTTCGGGATTGTATCGTGGCTTGAGCCGGTAGATGCGGCCGGCTTCATGGTCGATCCGCACGTTGCAGCCGGTCGCGCAACCGGGGCAAATACTGTCGGCGGCCTTGAGCATCCAGACCCGTTTCTGGAAACGGAAATCACGGCTGGTCAGAGCGCCCACGGGACAGATATCCACTGTATTCATGCTGTAGTTGTTGTCCAGTTCCACGCCTGGGGCCGTCCCGATCCGGGCCTGGTCTCCGCGGTTGAAGATGCCCAGCTCGCCGGTGCCGGTCACCTCGGTGCAGAAGCGCACGCAGCGGGTGCACAGGACGCAGCGTTCCTGGTCGAGGATCACGTGGGGACCGATGACCTGGGCCTTGCCCTTGTGGACCTTGTCGTCCATCTCGACCTTGGTGTCATACAGGCCGTGGCTCATGTACTGGTTCTGCAGTCCGCATTCCCCGGCCTGGTCGCAGATTGGACAATCGACGGGATGGTTGATCAGGTGCATTTCCAGGATCTGGGTGGACGCCTTGGTGACCCTTTCGTTCCTGGTGTGAACCACCATGCCGTCACGCACACCCGTGTTGCAGGCTATTGTCAGTTTGGGCATGCCCTCCACCTCGACCTGGCACAGCCGGCAGACACCGGCGATGGACAGGTCCGGGTGGTAACAGAAGTGGGGCAGATCTTCGCCCCGGGCGTCCCGGCAGGCATCGAAGAGGCTGCTTCCGTCGGGAACCTCGATCTCCTTGCCGTCGATGGTCAGTTTGGCCATTCCTGTCACTCCTGCTCACCCCGCGGCCAGCGGCTGACTGGCTCGGCCGGCGCGGTTTCCTGGATGAGGGCTTCGAATTCGGGGCGGAACTTGTCGATGAAACTGCGCATGGGCATGACCGCGGCGTCGGCCAGCGGGCAGATGGTCAGGCCGGCCATTCCGTCACACACGTGGCCGAGCAGGTCGATATCGGCAGCGGTGCCTTCCCCCCGCCGCAGTTTCTTGACGATCTTGTGCAGCCAACCCGTGCCTTCCCGGCAGGGGGTGCACTGGCCACATGATTCGTCGAAATAGAAGTGCATCAGCACCTGGATCAGTTCGACCATGTCGCTGCTCTGGGGAATCACGATCATGCCGCCGGAACCCAGCATGGTGCCGGCGTTGGCCAGGGACTCGTAATCGAGGTTGCAGTTCATGATCTCGGCCGCAGGCAAAACCGGGACCGAGCTCCCCCCCACGATGACGGCTTTCAACTCCTCACCGTCGACCATGCCGCCCAGATAGTCGTGGAAGAACTCGCGGAAGGCCATGCCCAGCGGGATTTCATAGACTCCTGGTTTCTTCACGGGGCCGCTGACGGACCAGAGTTTGGTGCCACAGGATTTTTCGGTCCCGAACTTCTTGTAGGCCTCTGCCCCGTAATTGATGATATAGGGCACCGAGGCCACCGACTCGACGTTGTTGACGATGGTCGGTTTGTCCAGGAATCCGGACACGGCAGGAAAGGGCGGCTTGATCTTCGGCTGGCCCTTGAGACCTTCCACCGAGTTGATCAGGCCGGTCTCTTCGCCACAGATGTAGGCGCCGGCCCCCTTGTGGACGATGACCTCGAGGTCGAACCCGCTGCCCAGGATGTTCTTGCCCAGATAACCCGCGGCATAGGCCTCGTCGACAGCGGCCTGGACCCGATCCACCAGCCAGCCGAATTCGCCGCGGATGTAGATGAAGGCCAGCTTGGCCTGCACCGCGAAGCAGCTGATGATGGTTCCTTCGAGGGTCTGGTGCGGATCATAGTCCAGCAGATACCGGTCCTTGAAGGTACCCGGTTCGCTTTCGTCGGCATTGACGAAGAAGTAGACTTCCTCGGAACCCTCGGGCACGAAGCCCCACTTGACGCCGGTGGGGAAACCCGCGCCGCCACGGCCTCGCAACCCGGCGTCCTTCACCACGTCCCGGATCTCTTTGGGTTTCAGGCTGGTCAGTGCCATGCGTAGGGCCTTGTAGCCCCCATCGGCTTCGTAAACCGACAACAGGTGACCGTCCGGCCTGTCGAAACGCTTCGAGAGAATTTTGTAGTCGCTTGGGCTCAACTTGTCTCTCCTCCGGCCTGCGATTCACGGTCCGTGTCCGCCCGGGGCACAACGCCCTTGCGCAGACTGTCCAGCAGATCATCGATTTTTTCGGATGTCAGATGCTCGTAGAGGTGCTTGCCGAGCTGAAGGCAGGGACCAAGGCCACAAGCACCGAGGCACTCGACACCTTCGAGGGCGAATTTCCGATCGGGCGTGGTCTCGCCCAGCCGGATGCCCAGCCTCTTCTCCAGATGGGCAATGACAGGGCGGGCCCCCATGACATGACAGCTGATATTGTGACAAACCTGAAGTGTGTATTCCGCTTGGGGTTCAGTGCGGAACATCGTGTAAAACGTCAACACTTCGTAAATCCGCGCCCGTGTCAACTCGAGCTTCCGGGTCAGGAAATCAACGCCGGCTTCGGACACGTGGCCGAATTCGTCCATGATCACCCAGATGCAGGGCATCAGGGCGCTGGCCTTGGTCGGGTAGCGCCTGATCAGGGCATCGATCTGGCCCACACCCGCAGCAGACAGGGTAAATCCGGTCTGTTCATCCAATGGCTTGCTCATCGGCGGACAACCTTCCACGGGGAGCGGCCGTTCATCGGTCCAACTCGCCGGCGATAATGTTCAAACTGCCAAGGGTCGCGATGGCATCGGCAATCATTCCGCCCTCGGTCACGAATGGGTAGGAGGAAAAAATCGGGAAGCACGGCGGCCGCACCTTGAGCCGATAGGGATGACCCGAGCCGTCGGACACACAGAAGAAGCCCAACTCTCCGTTGGCCCCTTCCCCGAATCCGTAGGCCTGGCCCGCTGGCACCTGGATGCCCTCGTAGATGAGCTTGAAATGGTTCATCACACCTTCGATGCTGTCGTAAACCTTTTCCTTGGGCGGCAGCACCACCGAGTGGTCATCCACGTTGAGTGGGCCGTCGGGCAGGTTTTCGAGGGCCTGCACGATGATCGAACGACTCTGGACCATCTCGGCCATACGCACCAT
Organism: Candidatus Krumholzibacteriia bacterium; assembly: GCA_030643455.1. Taxonomy (GTDB): domain Bacteria; phylum Krumholzibacteriota; class Krumholzibacteriia; order LZORAL124-64-63; family LZORAL124-64-63; genus JAGLCY01. The sequence goes on from DAOWLV010000134.1 coordinate 6,639, forward strand.
GATCCGGTCGTGGGTATCTCCGTTGGTGCCGGTGGGGATGGCGAAATCATAATTCTCGTAGCCCCAGTAGGGAGCACTCTTGCGCAGATCATAGGCCAGGCCTGTGGCCCGCAGACAGGGGCCCGTGTAACCGAAGCTGAGAGCATCCTCCTGGCTGATCACGCCCACGTCCACGGTACGGTCCAGGAAAATGCCGTTGCGGGCGACAAGTTTCATCACGTCGCTGATACCCTCGTCCAGCTGGTCGAGCTTGTGCAGGATCTCGGTGTGGAAGCCGTCGTAGAGATCGTGGCTCATCCCGCCGATCCGCGCGTAGTTGGTGGTCAACCGCGAACCGCAGAGTTTCTCGAGCTGTTCGTAGATGCTTTCCCGCACGTTGTAGAGATACCAGTAGTTGGTCAGGGCACCGATGTCCACCAGGTTGGCGCAAATGCAGACCAGATGGTCGATGATGCGGGAGAGTTCCCCGACGATCACCCGGATCGCCTGGGCGCGGGGCGTGGCCTCGATGCCGATCAGCTTTTCCACCGCCGAGGCGTAGATCGAGTTGTTGAGCATCGCGGAGCAGTAGTTCAGGCGGTCCGTGTAGGGCATCACCTGGGCCCAGGTGTGATCCTCGGATTCCTTCTCGAAGCAGCGATGGATGTACCCGATCTCCGTCCGGGCCTCGAGGATGTTTTCGCCGTCGAGCAGCACCTCGACACGCAGGGCCCCGTGCATGGCCGGATGGCTGGGTCCCAGGTTCACTGTCAGCAGATCGCTGGGATGAACCTCGTCGGAGGCGCCCTCCAGGTCGGTGACCAGGTCGGTGGCGCGTCGGGCGGCCGTCTTGATGTCCTGGTCGGTGAACAGGTTCTCGGGACGCGAACACTCCTGCCCCTGCTCGATGGGGTAATCCTTGCGCAGGGCGTGACCCTCGAACTGATGGTGGCACAGGATGCGCCGCAGGTCCGGGTGGCCTGCGAAAGGAACACCCAGAAGATCGAAGATTTCCCGTTCATGCCAGTCCGCACTTCGATAGACGCCCGTTGCGGTGGGGACCGGTTCGTCTTCGTCGACATCCACCTTGACGATGACCCGATGATTGTTTTTCCAGGAGCGCAACAGATAGTTGATTTCGAAACGCCGGGTGTGATCGGGATAGTCGACGCCCACCACGTCTGAGAGCTGTTCACAGCCTTCGGCATCCCGCAGATGGGTCAATACGTCGACC
>DAOWLV010000091.1 GCA_030643455.1 Candidatus Krumholzibacteriia bacterium
CGCGTGCGGCTGGTCCAGAAGTCCGACGGCACCAATAATTTCACCTTCGAAATGCCGGAAACATCCGGGGATCCCGGCGGGGGCCCGGAGTCTGGAGATCCAGGTGCCCAGGCTGATGTCGCAGTCAGTTTCGAACGTTTGGAGATCCGAGACGGCAGTCTGGTCTACCTTGACGAAATAACCGGCCAAAAAATTGATCTGGCCGGACTGAACCTGGCGGCGGGTTTGACGAATCCGCAGCCGGGCGTGTTCCGTTCGGCGGGCCGGCTGCAGGCGGACAGTCTTCTGGTGACCGGGGAGCAGCCCTTGCCGGTGCTGGCCGCGGAGTTGGACTACGACCTTTCTTTCGATGTCGACCGGCAGGTCGTCGATCTGACCCAGGGGGATCTGAAGATAAACGGCCTTCCTCTGGGTTTTACGGGCAAAATGACCACCCAGCCGGACAGCCTGCGTGCCACCGGCCAGGTGCGAACCGAAAGCATCGCCCTGACCGATCTCTTCGCTTTCCTCACCCCCGAACAGCTCGAGCCGCTTGAACCATTCACCATCGCAGGCGACCTGACGCTGAGGGCCGATCTTGATTTCGACCAGGTCCGGGCCGAACCCCTGGCGTATGAAGGCCAGGTCATGGTAACCGGACTGCGTGCTACCAGCCGCGATATCGCCGGGGAACTTCGGGTCCAGGAAATCAGGGTTGATTTCAAACCTGACGAATTGAAGGTAAAAAGTGAAGGCGGCTCCTTCGCGGACCAGCCGCTTGACTTGACCCTGACGGTGGTGGATTTCGAAGATCCGAAGGTGGATGGAGCCGTGTCCGGATCCATCGACCTGGCCTTCGTGAAGCCATTCCTGCCGCCGGAGCAACAAAAGGTGGAACTGGCGGGCCGTTGCAATCTCGAGGCGACGTTTTCCGGCCGCACGGAAAACGTGGAAGAAATGGACTACAAGGGCCGGGTCGTTTTCAAGGATGTTTCCTACCGGGATCCTGTTTTCCCCGACGCCCTGGAAAAGCTGAACGGAGCAGTGAGTTTCGATCCGGGCTCCGTCACGGTTGAAAAGTTCGATGCCGTATTCGGCGCGGGGGATCTTTCGGTGACCGGGAAGCTCGTCAATCATCTGCCCTATTTCCTGCCGGAGGAAAAGGACAACCGCGACTCCTTGCCGAAACCCAGTTTCACGTTTGACGTTCGTTCCCGTCGGATCGACATCGACAAGCTGTTTCCCGCCGCGACGCCCGGCGCCACACCGCCGACAGTTGCCGTAGCAACGCTTTCGGACACATTCCAGGCGGAACCCATTCCCGACATGCTGCTTCAGGGAACCATCAGGGCCGATACCCTGATCTACAGCAAGGTTCCCTTCACCGAGGTCACGGGCAAGATCAGGATGAAGAACCGGATCCTGGAAAGTTATGCCGTGACCGCGAAGGTTTATGGCGGCAGTGCCCGCGGCAAGGTGGCCATCGATCTGAACAACCTGAACGATCCCGGCTACAGCGGTGCCTTCGAGGCGACCGACATCGAGGCCAACAATTTTGTCACCCGGTTCGCGGATTTTGCCGGTGGGGTCGTGTTCGGCAAGGCGGGTCTGACCGGCAGTTTCAGTGCCAAGGGCCGGGATCCCGAGCGGATCAAGAGCACCTTGACCATGGAATCGAAGGCATCCCTGACCAGCGGAAAGGTCGTGACGGGTGAATTCGTGGATTCGGCCCTGGGCTCCCTGGCCGACAAGGTGGGCCAGAAACTGGACAAGGAACAGACCCTGAAAAACTTGACCACCCTGATCAAGGTCGAGAACGGCCGGGTGGGCCTGGACCAGTTCCAGACGAAACTCGGGTCGTTCGGCGACCTCTCTGTCGGGGGCTCCTACAGTTTTACCGGGGATCTGGATTACAAGGGATCGATCCTTTTGTCCAAGGACCAGACGGCCCGCCTCTACGCCAGCGGCGGCCTGGCCGGCAGCGTGGCCCGCATGTTCGGGGATAAATCCGAACGGCTGAGCCTGCCGCTCACCGTGGGCGGGACCCTGACCAGCCCCAAGATGGGCCTCGATTACACTGAATTGACCAACAATCTCAAATCCCAGGCCACCGACCAGCTCAAGGACGACCTGAAGGATGAATTGGGCAAGAAACTCAAGGGGCTTTTCGGGAAATAGGGGGAGGCCCGTTCATTCGGTGATATGGGAGAACATCGCCTCGGCGATGATACGGTTTCCCTTTTTGTTGTAGTGTCCGGCGAAAATTTCTCCGAATCCTCCGTCTTCGGCCGCCTGGATCAAGGCGGCCTCCGGGTGGACGACATCGTATTGTTCGTCAAGGGCATCCAGAAATGTCTGGTAGGTCCACCGGCCCAGGCCCGCGTGAAGCTCCATTTCCGGGTGGGACGGCAGGTGTACGATCATGAACCGGGCGCCGGTCGCAGCCACTTCCTGATGGAATGCCTGGATCACCGCCCATCCCACCTGCTGTTCTTCGCTCTTTTCCTGGAAGATGATCCGTTTCAGAAGCCAATTGTCCTGGCGGCCCGCCTTCAATTCGATCACGGTGGCGAGCAGTTTACTGCCCTGCCACCAGGACGTCTGGAAATCCACCGGATCGTAGAAGTATTCGTGGGGCCGCAGTTCCCAGTCGTCAAGGTTGCGCAGGGTATGGACCAACCTGCTGGGGGGAAGGACCGGGACATTGATAAGGCTGATGCCCTGGCCGGTGAGGATGAAGCGTGGTTTGGCAAACGGCAGGCCGCTCCGCGGATCGTAGAGCGGGCGAATGAGATTCAGATTCCGCTTGAGATTTTCCGGTTGGAACCCGAGCACCACCAGGTGGGGTGCAAAGGCGGCGCCCTGCTGCTTGAACCGCAGCATGGCCTGGTCGATACCGTAACCTCCGACGCCGAAATTCAGGACCTCGGCCGGGATCCCGGCCTCGTTCAATTCCTGTTCCAACATCGCGCCGAAGGATTGTTCGTAGGGTACATCGTCCCCGTGCGTGAAAGAGTCCCCGAACAGGGCGATACGCAGCACGCCCTCGGCGGGGCGGTCGGAAAAGGCCGGAACGCCGGAGCGGATACCCTGGGAATTGTAATGGTACATCCCGTTCACCGACACGCTGCCGGGGCGTGGCACCCAGCCCAGGAATTCGTGATAGGTGATGATCGAATCGTCGGATTCCTGCAGGGTGCGGCTCAAATCGCCCACCATCTTCAGGGGCAGTTCATGTGGGTGGATGATCCGGTTCTTGAAGTAGAAATTGCCTGATGCGTCCCATTCCCCCATGACCCGAACAGTGATTTCGGCGGCGCCGAAAAAAAAGACCAGCGTTCCCAGGCTCAGCAGGATTTTCAGGTGAAGGGGTTTCAGTTTTGTTTTCAAAGGGAGCCCAGTCGTGTGTGGGAATGATCCTGGATTTGTCTCGTGGGATGGATCTTAGCTGATCAGGACGGGGTTACCCACACCAATTCCGGGAGCGCGTTGAATTGAAAAAAAATGCAAGATGTGGTATGGTCTGTTTTGCATCAGAATCAATGGGCTGCTTCCGCCAGTTTAGTTATGAGGTCATTACTCAGGGCATCCCCAATCCTGCATTCCCGGGCTGCGGCATGTCTGCTCGTCGCCCTGGTCGCCTTCTTCACCTATCAGAGTATTCTCCGCAACGATTTCACCGGGTCGGACACTTTGACCCTGATCCAATCGGGCCGGGTACAAAACGTCCAGGATCTGGCCGCCATTTTTTCCGAGCGTATGATGAGCGGCACGGCCTTCGAGGGTGTCTTCTACAGACCGATTTCAGTCCTTTCCTTCCAGTTTGACTACCTGATCTGGGGGATCAATCCCTTTGGATACCATCTAACGGACCTGCTCCTGCACATCCTGGTCACCGTGGCGACCTTCCTGCTGGGCCTGCGGTTGACCAGGGGCATGCTGCGGACTTCACTCGTGGCAGCCCTCCTGTTCACGAGCCATCCCTTGCTCGTGGAAACCGTGCCTGCAATCGCGCGCCGGCAGGATGTGCTGGAGGCCCTTTTCCTGATCCTGTCTTTCCAGTTCTACCTGCGGAGCCGAAGCGGGGTGGGGCCAGGGAATCCCGCAGCGTCTTTGGTTTTTTTCATCCTGGCCCTGGGCACCAAGGAAACGGCTATCCAGATTCCGGGGCTGGTTTTTGTCCACGCCGTGGTTTTCCCCGGTGGTTTCGGCCGAATGATGGGGAATCGCTGGATCGAAGCTCTTCGGGCCACCTCGCCCTTTCTTCTGATCAGCCTCATCTATCTGGTCTGGCGCTTTCACGTCCTGGGGGGACTTGGCGAAGACCTGTCGACTCTGTCTCCCCTCTGGATCACGGGCCAATATTTCACCAGTCTCCTTTATCCACAGAATTTCCTGTCCCTCCGTGAGGGTCCCCAGGCCGTGACGGTTCTGTTGGCCTTGATCCCGGTCCTTTTTGTCCTGGTGGTCGCGTTCGTGAAATTCCTCCGGTCAGAACGTGGTTCCGGAAGCTTGAAATTGTATGTCCTGCTGGTGATATGGATTCTTCTCCCGTTGCCCATCCTGGTATTGACCGGGAGTTTTGCCTACCGGAGCCTCTATTCCACGATTATTCCCTTCAGTCTCCTGTTGAGTCTGATTCTGGCCATGGGACTGGGACAACTGCGGGATATGAAGATCTTCGATCGAGCCGCCTGGCGACAACTCACCTCGGGGGAGATTTCCAGTATCGGTCTGTTGGCCGCGGTCGGTTTGATCGCCATCTCTCTGGTGGCTTTCACCCCCCTGATCCGGGACTATCCACAGTGGCGGAAAAGCGGAGTGGTCGCCCGCCAGGTGCTGACCCTGTTGAGCGAAAACCTGGAACGTTTCCCCCGGCATGCAGTCCTCAAAATCAACGGACTACCGCGGATTGGCCCGCCGGAATCGGTCCTTGCGGGCCCCGGGACCCATTCCGTTTCCTATCTCCGCGGTTACAGCATCCAATCATGGCTGGATCTACAATGTGCCGACCATGATTTGAAGTTGGTGACGGGGCATCCTCAGATTGTTCCAGTGGGGCCCATCGATCTTGATCTGCAAATCAACCGGATCTCCTCCGAAGAAGTGGAGGTAACGATTGTGTGGAACCAGTCCCGGTAGGTATGTTTGGGGACGGATCCGAAAGGTGCGCAAGTGCTGGAAAAATTGTTCAAGCTGGGAGATCACGATACGACCGCCTCGCGCGAAACGGCCGCAGGGGGTTAGCTTCCGGTTCAGCGCAGGAAAAGCAGCGCTCCGCCACCCACGGCAATCGCGATGCCGAACAGGCTCAGCGGCGAGGGCCGGTCACGGTACACCAGCCAGGCGGGGACGACCACGAAGATCGGCACCATGCCCAGCAGCACCTGCGCGATGCCGGTTTCGGTATTCTTGATGGCCACCAGGGAAATCCACACCGATATGAACGGCCCCATGAGGATGGCCACGATCAGGGAGGTGACGCCTCTTCGGTCGCGCAGGCCGCGCAGGGTGCCGCGAATGTCGAGCCGGGGGACGACGGCCAGCCAGTAGAAGGCGGTGGCCCAGGTCAGGCGGATGAGCGTCGCGCCCAACGGCTCCACGCCCGCACTGCCCGAAGACGCGCCTGTCATGCCCATCTTGGCCAGAACGCTTCCCACTCCCTGGCCCAGCGACCCGATCAAAGCCAGCAGCAGTCCTGTCTTCAACACCTTGCGGGGCAGGTCACCGAATTTGCCGGTGCCTTTGTCCTTGCCCATCGTGGCGATCATCACTCCGGCGATGATCACGATGATGCCCGAAATGGCCCACAGGCTCAGATGTTCTCCAAGCACACCCCAGGCGATGATTGTCGTGTAGACGGGAGCCAGCGCCATCATGGTCATGCTGCGCCGGGGCCCGACCAGGGTGAAGGCCCTGAACAGGGCGGAATCCCCGATGGCCAGCCCGGCGACACCGCTCAGCCCAATCCACATCTGGTCCTGCCAGGCCAGGCTCTCGGGCCAGATACTGCCGTAGAGGAAAAGGTGCATGGAACCCAGACACAGGGCCGCTCCCGGCAAGCGCAGAAGGTTGACGGTGGTCACACCGAGCCTCTGGCCGGCGGTGGTGAAAAAGACACTGGTCCAGGAAAAGATCAGGGCGGCCAGGATGGCCATGATCTCGCCGTAATAGGGGACCGAGGCGTTCAATGCAGATCCACTCCATGGTCAAAGATGGGGATATCATCATAACGGCCAGCGTGATTGTCGTTTGAAGAATGTCACAAGCGCCCGGAACCGCAACCCTTTGTTTCCGCGGAAAATGCTCCTTGAATTTGCCAAAAAATGACTATATTTGACTTGTCTAAAAATTAACAGGGACGAGGCAATTTTCTTCAGTGGTAGGCGGGACAACTACCTATGATCCTCGGGACGGGCATCGATCTCTGCGAAGTATCGCGCATGGGAGCCAAGGTTCAGGCCCCGGCGGATGAATTCGTCAACCAGGTCTTCCTGCCTGGGGAAATCGCCTATTGCGGGACCAAACGCCATCCCGCCGAGCATTTCGCGGCCCGTTTCGCCGCCAAGGAAGCGGTGGTCAAGGCTTTGGCCGGTGCTGACGGCGAGGGCTCCTTCTGGCAGGACATCGAAATCATGAACGAACCAGATGGGCGGCCGGTCGTCGTCCTGCACGGCCGCGCCAAAGAAATGGCGGATGCCCTGGGTGTGCGCCGTGTTTTTGTGAGTCTGACCCACACCCGGGATCTTGCGGCCGCCACCGTGGTCCTGGAGGGATGAGATTGAACCCAACCTGCATCAACCGGGGGCGATGATGAGCAACACACCGACGTACGAAGAGGCGATCAAGGGCTTCGACTGGGCCCAGGTGGAAGAGGAACTCGGTTACCGCAAGGGCGATCCCATCAACATCGGCTGGTACTGCACCGACCGGATCTGCGAGATGGGTCTGGGCGACAAGCCGGCCTTGATCTGGGAGGGTTTCAAGGGCGATCAGCGGACCTACACCTTCGATGAAATGCGGATCCTGACCGACACCTTCGCCGCCTGGCTGCGGGACCTGGGAGTCGAACCGGGCGAACGGGTGTGCCTGTTCATGGACCGGTTGCCGGAACTCTATTTTGGCGTGCTGGCGGTCTTGAAGATGGGATGCATTGCCCAGCCCCTGTTTTCGGCTTTCGGCGAGGACTCCTTGTGGACGCGCCTGGACAACGCCGGAACCTCAGTGGTCATCACCCAGCGCAAGCACGTTAAGAAGGTTCGCAAGATCGTTGATCGTTTGCCCGGGTTGAAACACGTGATCGTGGTGGACGCCGATGGAAAACCCCTGAAAGAACGCGAGGTGGCACTGGCCCTGCACGATCTGCCGCCGGCTGAAGATTTCGTCGTACATCCTACGACCGCCGAATCGCCTTCGATCCTGCACTACACTTCCGGCACCACGGGTCAGCCCAAGGGTGCCCAGCACGTTCACTATTCGCTTATTTCCCAGTATATTACGGCCAAATGGGTATTGGACCTGCGGCCGGACGACGTCTACTGGTGCAATGCCGATCCGGGCTGGGTGACGGGGACTTCCTACGGCATCATCGGACCCTGGGCCAACGGGATCACCCAGGCGGTCCTGGATTCGGGTTTCAACGCCGACAAGTGGTACGACTTCATCGCCCGCAACAGGATCACCGTCTGGTACTCGGCTCCGACGGCCATCCGGCTGCTCATGAAGGAGGGTGCCGAACTGGTGGCCAAGCACGATCTCAGCGCTCTGCGCCACCTTTGCAGCGTGGGTGAACCCCTCAACGCCGAGGCGGTCATCTGGTCCGAGGAAGCCTTCGGCAAACCCTTCCACGACACCTTCTGGCAGACCGAAACCGGTTGCATGGTCATTACCAATTTCCCGGGGATGCAGGTAAAACCCGGGTCCATGGGCCGACCGTTCCCGGGGATCACCGCCGCGGTCCTTGATCCAGTGGAATTCACCCCGGTGGAAAAGCAGGGCCAGGTGGGCGTGATCGCCCTTCGTCCGGACTGGCCCTCGCTCATCCGTACCTACTGGAACAACGAGGAAGGGTTCAAAGGCAAGTTCAAGAACGGCTGGTTCGTGTGCGGGGATCAGGCCACCATCGATGCCGACGGTTATTTCTGGTTCGTCGGCCGTGACGACGACGTCATCAACACCGGCGGGCACCTGGTGGGGCCGTTCGAGATAGAATCGGCACTGCTGGGGCATCCGGCAGTGGCTGAATCGGCAGCCGTGGCCAAACCCGACCCGGTCAACATGGAGGTGGTCAAGGCCTTCGTGTCCTTGAAGCCGGGTTTTGAACCGAGCGCGGATCTCGACCTGGAGATCATGAACTTCATCCGCAAGAAGCTGTCGCCGCTGGCCATGCCGCAGGAAATCGAATTCGTCGAGGACCTGCCCAAGACCCGCAGCGGCAAGATCATCCGGCGCGTGTTGCGCGCGAAGGAATTCGGAGAACCGGTGGGAGATATTTCTACCATCATGAACGACTGACCCCAGCAAACGGGAGACCAAAAGATGGAAGAGTACAAGAAGGCGATCCTCGAATACGTGATCAAGGAGTACATGGAGGACGACGAGGACGAGGAGATCACCTACGACACCGAGCTGATCAGCGGCGGGATCGTCGATTCGTTTTCCATGGTTTCGCTCAAGCGTTTCCTGGAAAACAAGTACGACATCCAGATTCCCGATGCGGACGCCAGTCCGGAAGCGTTCGACTCCGTGGAAAAGATCGCGGCCCTGGTGGACCGCTTCAAACAGGCCTGACGCGACCAGAAAGGGACATCATGGCTTATTCGAACGAGATCAGGGACAGCTTCAGCAAGGAGCTCGACGGCATCCGTGAAGCGGGCCTGTTCAAGGAAGAACGCTGGATCAAGAGCCCCCAGGCGGCCGATATCGAAGTCGAATATCCTGCCGGAGCCGAGGGCAAAAAAGTCATCAACTTCTGCGCGAACAACTATCTGGGGCTTTCCAGCCATCCGGAAGTGGTGGAGGCCGCCCGCATCGGTCTGGGGACTCGCGGCTACGGCCTTTCTTCGGTGCGATTCATTTGCGGGACCCAGGATATTCACGGCCATCTCGAACACCGGCTCACGGAGTTCCTGGGCACCGAGGACACTCTGCTGTTCCCCTCCTGCATGGACGCCAACGCGGGGGTGTTCGAGGCTATTCTTGGCGACCAGGACATCATGATCGCCGATCGCCTGGTGCACGCTTCGATCGTCGACGGCATGCGGCTATGCAAGGCCATGCGTGACACCTACAAGCATTCGAACATGGAGCATCTCGAAGAAAAACTGCAGGACCACCAGGACAAGCGCATCCGTCTGATCATCACCGACGGCGTGTTTTCCATGGACGGCGACCTGGCCAAGCTGGACGAGATCGTGGCCCTGGCCGAAAAATACGACGCCATGGTTTTCGTGGACGATTCCCACGCTTCGGGCTTCATCGGCAAGACGGGCCGGGGCACTCACGAGCACTGCGGAGTGCTGGGCCAGATCGACATCATCACGACCAC
>DAOWLV010000254.1 GCA_030643455.1 Candidatus Krumholzibacteriia bacterium
ATCAGCAATCTGCTGGTGGTGCTGTGCAGCGAGCACGCGGCTCAGCCCGTCATCAATACCGGCACGATTTATCAGTAGGAACGAAATGAGTGCCCGGAAAGCATTTCCACTCCGCATCAGTCCCGAGCTCTATCGGGAACTGAGGAAATGGGCCGAAGCCGACTTTCGCAGCGTCAACGGACAGATCGAATTCCTCTTGCGACGGGCGGTCAACGATCGCAAAAAGAGCCGGGGCCCTGGCCCCGGCTCCGGTCCTTCCAGCGACTGACCCAATCCTACTTCCGGTCCTCCTGGAATATCAACTCCACCGGATCGACTTCGGCGTCGAAGACCGCGGCCAGCCTGTCCCGGTATGGTTCGAAGGCCTCGGCAAGAGGCCCGGACCGATAGACCAGCCGGTAGATGTACGCATATTCCCCGGGCCCCATTTCATGGGCGAGCAGGGTTTGATTGCGGGCGGTCCAGAAGCCCGCGTAGATGGGCATCAGGTCCGAGCCGGTATCCAGCAACCTCACCAGATCCTTCAAACCTCCAGCCCGCTGACGATCCTGATCCTCCGCGAATTGACTGCTCGCGGTGGCCATTGTCCGGCGCCAGGAGTCGAGGTCTTCGCGTACAGCCAGGAAAACCTCGATCCGTGGTGGGGCAGGGACACCACCAGGAGGCGGCCTGAACCCGCGGTCACCCTCGGTAGCGGCCAGCAATGCCTTTTCGCTGTTGGTGACCTCCTTGTATTCCTGGTTGATCCTCCCCGAATACCAGTTGGCCACACCGAAAATCCCCACCACGATCAGCAGCGCGAAACCGCAGCCAATGCCCAGTCCCAATTTCTTTTTCCCACCCATTGCCATCGTCGTGCTCCCTTTCATCAATCCTCGGGTTCGAGCCCGTATTCCTTGATCTTGCGCCACAGCGTGGTCCGGTCGATGCCCAGCCGGCGCGCGGCCTTGGAGCGGTTCCAGCCGGCACCGAGAAGGGCCTCACGCAACATGTTCTGCTCCTGATCGCTGTGCAGTGGAACATCGCGCAGGTTCTTTTCGCGGCGGGAATCGGTCCGCACCAGTTCGGGGGGCAGATGGGTGCCCAGGATCGTCTCCCCCCTGCACAGCACCATGGCGTGCTCCAGGGCGTTTTCCAGTTCCCGCACGTTGCCCGGCCAGTCGTGGTTCATCAGCAGGCGAAGAGCTTCGCCCGAAACCGCCGGTGGTCCCGGATGGCCCTCCCGCCTCGCAATTTTCTCCAACAGGTGCGTCACCAGCAGCGGGATATCCTCACGGCGGTCCCGCAAGGGAGGGATGATCAGTGACACGACCTTGATGCGGTAGAAAAAATCCTCGCGCATCCGGCCCGTGGCCAGCAGGGTATCCAGATCGCGATTGGTGGCCGACACGACCCGAACGTCGACGGGGATGGAACGGTTGTCCCCCACCCTTTCGATGACCCTTTCCTGCAGCACCCGCAGCAGTTTGACCTGCACCACGGGACTGACGTCGCCGATCTCGTCCAGGAAGATCGTACCGCCGGCCGCCTCCTGGAAGCGACCCTTGCGGTCTCCCACCGCCCCTGTGTAGGCTCCCTTGACGTGTCCGAAGAGTTCGCTTTCGAGCAGGTTCTCCGACAGGGCCGAGCAATTAACCTGGACAAAAGGACCATCCGTGCGGCCGCTGGCCTCGTGCACCGCGCGGGCCACCAGCTCCTTGCCCGTGCCGCTTTCGCCTTGAATCAAAACCGTCGCCTCGCTGCCGGCCACATCCGATACCAGGTTGAACAATTCACGCATCTTGGGATCCCGGCCCACGAGGCTGCCCAGCCGATGACTGGGACTCAACTGCTGGCGCAGGGTGGTCACCTCGGTCACGTCACCGAGAATCAGCCCGATGCCCAGCGATGACCCATCCCGATCCAGCAACGGAGCGGTTCGCAGCAGGACATGGCCCCGATGGCCATCCGCCAACTGAACCGTGGTCTGGAAATCGATGATGGCCTCCCCCGATTTCAACGTCTCCTCCAGCACATCCTCGGGACAGGCCTTGTCCCCGAACAGTTCGCAGACCAGAACGCCGGCCAGTTCCTGGCGGCTTCGGCCCAGGATTTCCTCTGCCGCGGGGTTCATGGTCAGGATATGGAGGTTTGCATCCAGGGCGAGGATCCCCTCCCGCAGGGCATTGATGATCGACAACATGCTCGCCGGTTCGATCTGCGTCAGGAGGCGGGCAATGGACAGACCTGGCCCATCACTCTTTATTTCCTCATTCATTGGCTTCCTTTCAAATCAGTGTTGCAAGCAACATATCTGTTGCAACAGTATCGTTTCAAACCACACTCCGCGCAAGCCCAGCTTGGTGCTCCACCCTTGGCGGGGCTGGTCTCCTATCCATCTAATTCATTAATTTGAAATAAGTTATCATCAACAAAAATATTGGAAACCTAAATGGCACGCCTCCTGCTTTAGGCTTCCCCGAAAGTAAAATCAACGAGTCGGTGTTGCAACCGACCTGGACAGTAAAAAGGAAGGTTCAAAACAATGGCAAACGTAATGGAATTCAACGTCGACAATTTCGATACCGAAGTGGTGAAAAGCGATGTTCCGGTTCTCGTGGATTTCTGGGCCCCCTGGTGCGGCCCCTGCAAGATGATCACACCGATCATCGAGGAGCTCGCAGGCGAATTCGACGGCAAGGTGAAGATCGGTAAGGTCAACGTGGACAACAACCAGGACCTGGCCGCCAAGTTCGGCATCCGCGGCATTCCCACCGTGATGCTGTTCAAGGGCGGAGAGTCAATCAACAGTTTCGTCGGGCTGCGGCCCAAGGAAGACCTGGCTGCCGCGCTCAACAGCGCGATCTGAGCCAGCCCAGCCTCTTGAGGGAGTGACCTCCCTCGCCCGGCCGTCGGTCCTTCCCCCTAGGACCGGCGGCCATATTCTTGGGATGGGAACCCGCTCGCCGGATTCTGATTGAAGAGATGGGCCCACCCTGCCGATATTATTATCATGGACTGCGGACGGTGGATCGGTGGACCTATCACACAAGAAAACGGATGAACCATGGCCCGAATCATTGATGGCGTGAAAAACATTTTTCTGGGTAACGGCCAGAAGAACAACCTGTTTTTCATCGTTTTCGACAGTTGCCGCTGGGACGCCTACCAGGCTGCCAAGACTCCCAACCTGGACCGGATCGGCATGGCAGAAAAACGGTACAGTTACGCCAGCTGGACCAGCCCCAGCCACTACACGTTCCTGATGGGCATGGTGCCCCACCAGAGCCCCAAAGGTGTGTTCGCCTCCAACGTCTACCGCGATGAATTCTCGCTCTGGTCCCAAAGGCTGAACATCAAGGACGTGGAGTTCGGCAAGTTCGTGCCCCAGCTTTCCCTGCCCCACTTCCTGAAGAACCAGGGCTACCGCACCGAAGGCGTCGTCAGTCTTCCGGTGCTGAACCCGATGACCAGCATGTCGGCCCATTTCGACCGGTACGACCTGGCGCCCAGCCACAACGATCTGGCGACCATCCTTGACGGGGACGGGGACTTCAAGGGCATCGAGATCTCGCAGGACCAGCCGGGTTTCTTCTTCCTCAACACCGGGGAAACCCATTATCCCTACCTGCTGCCCGGTGAATCCGGTGAGGACCTGCCCCACATCAGCGGTGTTCATGGTGTGTTCAAACACCTGGACGATTTCCTGAAGAACCCCTCGGATTTCCTCAAGGACCGCAAACAGAGCGACTTCTTTTCGCCTGACCAGTTTCGTGACTTCTACGAGAAACAGATCACCTGCGTCGAACATCTGGACAAGGTGGTGGGCAAGCTCATGGATCGCTGCCCGGAAAACACCTACTTCATGATCATGTCCGACCACGGGGAACTGTTCGGCGAGGACGGCTATTTCGGCCACGGTCCCATCTTCCACGAAAAGGTTTTCGAGGTTTTCTATCTGGAAGGACGGCTGCCTTGACCAGGGGTGACCTGACATGAAGATGATCCTGCTTTTGATGGCCATGGGCGGCGGCTCCACTGCTACCATGGTGGAAGTCGCCCCCACCGAGGAACTCACCGTGTGCAGTGAAGGTCCACAGGATGGTGATCCGGTGGTGCTCATCCCCGGTCTTTCCGGCTGTGCCTACGGATTCCGAAATCTGACCCCGCTTTTGCATGAACAGGGCCTGCGGACGATCATCATTGAGCCATTGGCCGTGGGCGAATCGTCACGGCCCGGTGACGTCGACTACACCATGACCGCCCAGGCCGCACGGCTCGGCGCGGTGCTGGACAGCCTGGGGATCGAAAACGTCGTTGTTGTCGCCCAGGGCATCGGCGGCGCGATGGTTTTCCGGCTGGCGGTGGAAAGGCCCGAACTATTGGCCGGATTCGTGTCCGTCGAGGCAGGGTCCGCAGAAGCCGCCATTTCTCCCAATATCAGGAACACCCTGAAACTGGCCAAGGTCGTGGCCAAAATGGGTGGTAAAAGTCTTCTCAAGAATCGCTACGCGGAAAATCTGAAGAAAAGTTCAGGCGATGCAAGCTGGGTCGACCGGCGCACCGTGGGACGCTATTTCCGGGGAACCGGCCGGGACATTTCCGCAGCCATGGACGTCATGATGGCCATGACCCGACAGACCGAACCCTGGGCCATGACCCCACGCCTGCCCGAAATCAGGATTCCCGTGATCGTGCTCCTGGGGGGGCTGCTCCTCACGAAGCGGAGCTGACCAGCGAGGATATCGACGTACTGCGAAAGGGTCTGGCCCATGTGGAATTCCGGGAGGTCCCCGGGGCCGGTCACTTCATCTACGAGGAACAACCGCGGGCGGTCGCCGAGGCGGTGGGCGATCTGGTCACGAAACTCTCTTCCGGCGGCTTTCCGTCAGTCGGGGCCACCCTCATGCCTGGCGACGATGGCGCCGCTCACCTCGTCCAGCCTGGTGACCGCCGCTAGGAACTTCCGCGCCCCATCTCCCCACCCCATCAGCGGAACCGGATTGAGGGTATGCCTCCTGGTGGTCGCATCCTCCAGATTGCCGTGATCGCTGGTCACAAGGACCAGGGTGCCGGTGCCGAGATCTTCGGAAAGTTCCTCCAGCAATGCCGTCATGAATGAGTCCAGTTTGACCAATTCCGTGCAGGACCGGTCGATATCCCCGCTGTGGCCCGCCTTGTCCGACTGGAAATACTCGTACAGGGTAAAATCGAGGTCACGGGATGCTCGGCCCAGGATGCGGCCGGCCTCAGCCGGGGTCAACGGGTCCAGGTCGAACCCGCGCGCCTTCAATTCCG
>DAOWLV010000341.1 GCA_030643455.1 Candidatus Krumholzibacteriia bacterium
AGGGGTTGCCGCTCTGCGAGCGGATGAGCACGGCGGTCTCGTTGTTGGTCAGGTCGCGATTACCGGGGCCGGAGTAGACGCCGTCGGCCAGTTCAACGACGTCCCCGTGCCCGCAGGCCAGGATGGCGGCGTGGATGGTCGGGAAATCGCCCGTGCCATCGGGATTGACGAGGTAAGTGGCGGCCTGGGCGGTGGCGGCGGACAGGGTGGCCAAGGCGATGATGGCAAGTCGACGAAGTGATAGGGATTTCGACATGGGATTCCCTCCCTGGTTGTCACGATGGGGCGAGTTTAGCACATTCGGAACCTTTATCCGGATTATTCAGGCAGCTTCTGTTAAAATAAGAGGCTAAATCGTGTTATTCGCCCAATTCCGCTGGAGAACCCAATGCATCGCCTGATCACCTTGTTTTCGGTCTGGTTTGTTCTGACGGGCCTGGCGCCCACATCCGTCCTGGCCGAATGGGATGTGGACCATCTGGAGGAATTGATCCCCCATGCCGAAAGCACTCTGGAGGTGGATCGGTTCCTGGCCAGGGAAGGCCCGTTTGAACGGCTGGACCTGATGGTCATACCTCCGGTGGGTCCGATCCGCAATTGCGCCGAATGGGAGCCCACCAGTGGCGTCATGATTCGATATCCCTTGGGCCTGCCCTACAGCCTGTTGCGGGATATGGACGACCAGGTCAAACTGCATGTGGTCGTTTCCAGCGGATACCAATCTTCCGCCCAGAGCAACCTGGCCGCCAATGGTGTGGACATGGATCAAGTGGAGTTTCTGGTTCGCGACAATGACTCGATCTGGACCCGTGATTATGGCCCCTGGTTTATTTTCAGCGGTGATGGTGAGCTGGGTATCGTCGACCACACCTATAACCGTCCCTATCGTCCCAACGACAACCTGATCCCTGTTTATTTCGGCCTTCAGCAGAGAATACCGGTATTCAGCCACTCCATGTACCACACCGGCGGCAACTACATGACCGACGGGTCCCATATCGGTTCTTCAACCATGCTGGTATACAACGAAGCTGCCAGCGTAAACGGCATGACCCATGGCGAGGTCGATGCCTTGATGGAAGAATATTATGGGCTGGAAAACTATTCCGTGCTCGACTATATCGAATCCGGTGGGATTCATCACATCGATACGTGGGCCAAGTTCCTGGACGAAGAAACTGTCCTGGTCAAGGATGTGTGGCCCACTCATCACACCTATGCTGCCCTGAATCAGCGGGCAACACTTCTGGCCTCTCTGACGGCCAGCACCGGCCGCCCCTATCGGGTTCACCGGGTCTATTGCTACAATTACGGCGGCAACCAACCGGCTTCCTACACCAACAGCCTGATTCTCAACAATCACATCTATGTGCCATTTTTCGGCAACTCATCCTACGACCAGGCTGCCCTTGAAATCTATCGGGAAGCAGCTCCGGGATATGAGGTTTCCGGTTATTATTACGGTGGTTTCATCAGTGATGACGCCCTGCATTGCCGCGCCAAGGGCATGATGGATGAAGGGATGCTCCGGGTTGGTCATGTTCCCGTTCGCGAAGACATGGAGGGACCGGTGACCATCGGGGCACAAATTATTGCCCACAGTGGTCAGGATATCACCGAGGCGGTTGTCCATTACAGGCATGATGACGGGGACTGGGTGGTCCTGCCCCTGGACCAGGTACAAACCGCAGCTTTCCGGGGTGAAATTCCGGCTCCCGCCCAGGCCGGCCTTTGCCAGTATTATATTTCGGTGACTGACGCCAGTGGTCGCACGGAAGGGATGCCGCGCACCCAGCCCCTCGCCAGTTACGAGTTCCTTCATGCCGCCGACATTTCTGCTGCCCCGGGAATCGACAACCCCCACAGGGCGCGCCTTGTGGGCAATTTCCCCAACCCGTTCAATCCTTCCACCACCTTCCGTTTTACTCTGGCTCATGAAGGCGAAGCGGAACTTTCGGTGATTGACGCCCGGGGTCATCTGGTCAGGGAACTTGTCAACGGAACGTATCCTGCCGGTGAACATGATATCCATTGGGATGGGCGTGATTCCCGCGGCAGACCTGTTCCTTCAGGTGTTTATTTCTACCGGTTGCGTGCTGCAGGATTACAATACACCCGGGCAGCAACCCTCATCAAGTGACCAGCGGCCCGGGGAACTGTGCTACACTGGGTCTCCTTAATTTTTCCCGGTATTCCATAGGGGAGGAAATGCCATGTTTTCCGCTTTGCGTCTGACCACCCTTTCTCTTCTGATCCTGATTTCCGGAACGATGGGCAGCAATGCTTTCGGCCAATGGTCCGACGACCCGGCAGCGAACCTGCCCCTCGGCGACGGCTCCGGAGATCAGGTCGTTCCTCACCTGTATATCAATCCGGACAACTCCTGCTACACCGGGTGGTATGACACCGGGAGCGGCAACTACGATGTGGCCTTGCAGCTATTGAGCGCCGACGGCACGGAACAGTGGCCACACGGCGGAATCATCGTCAGTGCCCATCCCCAGAACAGCTGGGTCATGGACTGGGCCCTCATCGCCGATTCAGCCGGCAACGCCGTTGTGGCCTTTGCCGACATCCGGGGCGGTAATTCCAACATCCACGTCTACAAGATCGATCCTGACGGAAATTTCCTCTGGGGAGCCGACGGCATCGACATCACGAACAACAACGACGGGAAAGGGCCACCCAGCCTGGTCGAGACCAATGACGGTGAAATCATTGTGGCCTGGTATGCCGACTCAACCATTGGCTTCCCCGCCATCAGGGTGCAACGCCTGACCGCTGATGGAACTCCGTATTATGGGGCCAATGGAATCGCCGTCTCGGAAGTTGCAGACTCTTCACCCGCAGGACAGGTCATGGTTCCAAGCGGGGAAGACGGCTTCATCCTGGCCTACGTCCCCGTCTATTCCTTCATGGCCAACCGGCAAATCAAGGCCCAGCTCTTCGACGCCGCCGGCCAACCCGTCTGGATGGACTACCTGATGATCATGGACGACGCCACAGTGCCCATGGGCCATTATTTCGAGATGATGAGTGACGGCGACGACGGGGCCTTTTTCAGCTGGACCGTCACCATCGGGGTGAACTTCACGGTTCGGGCACAACATGTCGACGCTGACGGCAACGAGAGCTTCATTCACAACGGCCTGCTGGTTTCCACGGAGCCGTCGTTCGCCCAGATCGCCCCGAACATGACCCTTGATACGGCCACCGGGGAATTGACCGTGCTTTTCATTCAAATGAACGGCAGCCAGACTGAAAAAGGAGTCTTCGGGCAACGTCTGTCCCCCACGGGCGAATTGCTATGGGGCGCCAACGGCCTCGAAATCCTGCCCGTGAACACGAGCAACGAAGGCTTCGTGCGCGCCCTCGATACCGGCGACGGCGTGATCGGCCTCTGCTTCCAGGCTCCCCAGAACGCCTTTGCCGAGGATCAAATCATCAGCTTCAGACTGGACACCGACGGAGATTTTGTCTGGGACCCGTCCCTGGTCGACGTGAGTACCACCCCGAGTTCGAAAGATGATATCGTGGCCGTCATCGGCTCCGACGGAACCGCCCGGGCCATCTGGACAGACCAGCGCAGCGGAAATTACGACATCTACGGCCAGAATCTCAATGGTGATGGATCCCTTGGCATGGCCGTGGTCCCCGTGCCCCGAATGACCCCAACCCTGATCCAGCTGGACCAGAACCATCCCAACCCCTTCAACCCGACCACCGACATCGTCTTCAGCCTGCCCGACCGCCTCCATGTCGTGTTGCAGGTTTTCGACACCCGGGGACGCCTTGTGCACACCCTTCTGGATGCCGAGGCCGGGCCCGGATCCCGGACCGTCCGCTGGGATGGCCGGGACTCCAACGGCAACGAGGTTCCGTCGGGAATGTATTTTTATCGGCTTGAATCCGGTGAAGATCGCCAGGTACGAAAGATGGTCCTGATCAAGTAGCCGCTAGGGTGCCGGCCGATTGATCTGAACAAAGTCGAAAGGCCGGCTCCAGGTCGAGAAATATGACAGGTCGGGCAGCGTGTCCCGTCGTGTGCCAT
>DAOWLV010000303.1 GCA_030643455.1 Candidatus Krumholzibacteriia bacterium
CCGCTGTTGACGCTCTTGAAGACGTGGCCTTCCTTCTCTTCCCATCGCAAACCACTGAGGGTGACGTAGAGGATGCTGGCATCGATGGGATCGAAAGCCACCCGGGTGACCCAGCGGTTGGGAAAGCTGGATGAAACAAGGGTCCAGTTGCCGAACAGGGAAGAGTATCTCCAGACCCGTCCATCGTCGGTGCCGGCCAGCACCGTGGCCGGACTGGAAGGTGCGCAGGCCAGAGTGGTGATGGTGCCGAAACCCGCACCCTGATCGCCGCCGGTCAGGTCGTCGCTGATGGCGTTCCAATAATCACCCTGGTCGGTGCTCTGGTAAACGCGGTGAGTGCCCAGATACATGGTGGTCGGGTTGCCCGGTGTCATGATCACGGGCATGGACCAGTTGATGCGGTCACCAAAGGAAACACCATCGGTAGCCCCGCTGAACGAGCTGCCGCCGTTGGTGCTTTTGTTCAGTCCGCCATTCTGGTACTCGGCAAAGATGATGTCGTTGTCCGTGGGGTCGACCAGGCAATAGAATCCGTCTCCGCCCAGGATATGTTGCCAGTCGTCGATATTTCCCGTGAGTGTGCGCCAGGTGCCGTTGTCCTGCGTGCCGCCGTACAGACGTTCGGGGTATTGCTCATCGATGGCGATGGCGTAGAACTGGATGGTGGGTTGGTTGTTGACCATGGTCCAGGTGCCGCCGCTGTTGGCACTGTTGTAAAGCCCGCCGTCGTTGCCTTCGTACACCTTGCTCGGCTGGCTGGGGGCAAAGGCCATGGCGTGATGATCCACGTGCATGTTCGAACCGGATTCATTCCAGCTGGCCCCGCCGTTGGTGGTGCGGTAAAGGGGCAATCCCAGGACAAAGGCGTTGTTGGGATTGGAAGGATCGACGCGAATATTTCCGAACCACCAGCCGTAACTGCTGAAGACGCTCCCAAGGCTGGATGACCCTGCGTTTGTCCAGCTGTCGCCGCCGTTGGTGGTCTTGTAGGCCCCGGACAGGTATCCCGTGACATCGGCGTAAACCGTGTACAGGATATCGGGTTGGGAAGCGCAAAGGCTGATGCCGATGCGTCCATTGCTGCCACCGGGCAACCCGCTGGTAAGGTGTTGCCAGTTGTCGCCGCCGTCGGTGGTACGCCAGATGCCGCTGCTGGGCCCGCCACTGCGCCGATAGGTCAGGCCGCGGACACGCTCCCACATGGCCACGTAAATGATGTCGGGATTGTCGGGATTCATGGCCAGGTCGATCGCGGCGGTGGAATCGGTCAGGGCGAAGCAGCGCTCCCAGCTGTCGCCGCCATCGAAGGTGCGGTAGACACCACGGTCCGGCCCGGTGCCGAACAGCTTGCCGGTGACTGCCGTGAAGACGTGGTCACTGTCCGTGGGATCCACCACGATGCGCGCGATGTACCGACCTTCGGCCAGACCCTTGTTCTGCCAGGTGGAGCCACCGTCATCGGACCGGTAGATACCCAGACCAAAAAAACTGTAACTGCCCGCGTTGGCTTCCCCGGTCCCGACCCAGACGGTCTCCGGATTGCTCGGATCAACCGCCACGGCTCCGCAACTGAGGGCCGCTTCGTCGTCGAACTTGGGTACCCAGTCAATGCCCCCGTTGACGGTTTTGAAGACGCCGCCGCTGGCCATGGCCGCGTAGGCTGTGTTCGCATCGGTGGGATGCACGGCGAGATCGGTCACCCGACCCCCAAAATTCACCGGGCCGCGCTCCTGCCAATCGGCCGTCAGCAGCATGTTCTTGTCACCACTGGCCCGAAGGCTACGGGCTTCGGCTTTCTTGGCCGCCGCCTGGTCGATGGCCAGCCTGAAACTTTCCTGCTTGATCTCCCCGTGGGGATAGGCCCGCTGGTTCCAGAACCACATGTTGGGCGCCTGGGAGGGTTCCCGGCTTTGGGTGGGTTCCGGCGTACGGTCCAGCAGAAGCGGTGAAAGGAACAAGGTGGCGACAGCGAGCAGGGACAGAACGCGGCGGGTCATTTTGGCCTCCGGGCAGAATAAAGGGATCCGAGGCGGGAGGGCGATCGGATCGGAATTTGAGTCCTATAATTATAACTATTTTGATCAATGGCAGGGGATTAATCCGCATCTGGTGTGGGCAAAGCCAAAATAATCAGGCTTGGTCCGGAAAAGGCCTCATCCTTGAAATCAGGGCTGTTGCGACAATCGACCCCAACCCAACCATCAAAATATCTAATTTTTGGGGACCCCCCGGGGGGACATTTCCGCACGGATATTGGGGATAGGCTGCAGACGTAGGTATCGAGCTTTCATTCCTTCTGAAACCGAACTGGATTCAGGAAATATTTCTGTCAGGAAACTTTCGAATCCCGCCCGGAATCAGCCTGGGCCAAAAGGATACCCGCCAGCATCAAAGCACACCCGATGAGCCCCCGAACCGACAGCCCCTCACTCAACACCAACCACCCCCCAAGCGCCGCGAAAACCGACTCGAAACTCAATATGATCGCGGCATGGGCGGGCTGGGCGCGACGCTGGGCCACAACCTGAAGGGTGTAGGCCACCGCCACCGATAAAAGACCCGCGTAGAGAATAGGGACCGCGGCGGCCCGCACTGCCGCCGGGTCGATGGTTTCGAACAGAACCGCACCGATGAGGCTGAGAATCGACACCACGGTGAACTGGGTCACCGCCAGGCGGACCGGAGCGACGCGGCGGGACAGACGCCCGATCACCAGCACGTGGGCCGCCCAGAACAGGGCGCTCAGCAGGACCAGTCCGTCACCCGGGTCGATGCCCACCAGCCCCTTGGCGCTTAGCAGGTACAGGCCGCCCGCGGCGGTCAAGGCCCCGGCCCAGACAAAACGTCCCGTCTTCTGCCCTACCAGCAGCCCCAACAGGGGCACGAACACCACGTAGAGTCCGGTGATGAACCCTGCTTTGCCGGCGGTCGTGTACACCACGCCGTACTGCTGAAGGGTGGCCCCCATGAAAAGGACCAGACCGGCCACCACTCCTCCCTTCACCACGAGGGATCGATCGCCGCTTTCACTGGTTGTTGGTCCGGTTTTCCGCCTCCACATCAGCAGAGGAGCCAGGGCAATGGCACCGAGAGCGAACCTGATCCCGTTGAAGGTCAAGGGGCCCACGTAACGCATCCCCACCCGCTGGGCCACGAAGGCGAAACCCCAGATGACGGCCGCCAGCAGGAGCAGTAGATTGGCGTTGCGGGAAGTCAATTTCATGCCGCTACCATAACGGAGGGTTTACAGCGGGGCAAAGACTTCGGATGATTACCCTCATGAAATATCGGCATCAGACAACCAGGTGGATGTTCACAGCGGTCCTGGCGTTAATTCTAGTCCTGCCCTCCATCGACGGAATGGGATCATCGGCCATGAAATCCTCGGAAAAATTCCTGCCTCTGATTCCTGCTCCAACCACCTGGCGCCCGGACGCAGGGCACTTTGCCTTGGTTGATCTGAACCGGATCGTGGTGCGGGATGGCGGGCGCGAGCTGCTCGCGGCGGGTGAACGAACCGCCGTCAGGTTGGAACTCGCCTTCGCACGCACCCTGCCCGTTCAGGTGGCGGGCGCCGGGGACCCACCCTCGGGATCCCTTCTCCTAAGGCAGACGACCGGAATGGCCCCGGAGCAATATGAGATGCGAATCACCGATCAAAGCATTGAAATTGACGCCACGGACCCCGCCGGTTTCCAGCATGGGGTCACCACCCTGATCCAGCTTGCCATCAGCGGACAGGCCGGCGGAAACCCGGCGACCCTGCCCCGTGGTGTCATTCATGACCAGCCGCGTTTCGGTTGGCGCGGTATGCTGCTGGATTGCGGGCGGCACTTCATGTCCGTGGATTTCATCAAGGAACTGCTCGACAAGCTGGAGATGCACAAGTTCAACGTCCTGCACTGGCATCTGACCGAAGACCAGGGCTGGCGCCTGGAAATCCCCGGTTACCCGCGACTGACCGAAATCGGCGCCTGGCGTACGGAAATCGACGGCTCCGTTCATGGAGGATTCTACACCGCGGACGATGTGCGCGAGGTAGTGGAATACGCGGCGGAAAGGTCCATCACCGTTGTTCCCGAGATCGAGATGCCGGGCCACAGCGTGGCCGCCCTAGCCGCCTATCCGGAACTGTCGTGCACCGGCGGACCGTTCGAGGTGGAAACCCAGTGGGGCATTCACAGGGATGTCTTCTGCCCCGGGCGCGATGAGACCTTCGCTTTCCTGGAAGATGTGCTGACCCACGTCATGGAAATTTTCCCCGGCCGGTATATCCACATCGGCGGGGACGAGGTGCCCAAAGAGCGCTGGCGGCAGTGCGAACACTGCCAGGCGCGCATCAGGGACGAGGGCCTGGCCGGGGAAGACGAACTGCAGAGCTGGTTCATCGCCAGGATCGGGAAATTTCTCGCCGATCACGATCGCAGGCTCATCGGATGGGACGAAATCCTCACCGGCGGATTGCCCGGCGACCCGGAAACCTTCACCGTGCAGGCCTGGCGGGGCCTTGACCATGCCGCGGCCGCCGCCACCGCGGGGCACGACGCCATCGTCTCGCCCACCAGCCGCGCCTCCTTCGGCTACGATCCCTGGGTGCGCGATCTGCAGCATGTCTACGACTGCCGGCCC
>DAOWLV010000164.1 GCA_030643455.1 Candidatus Krumholzibacteriia bacterium
GCAGGACTCCCCCGTTCCCATCGTCATGGTCGGCAGCCAGCGCAGCAGCGACCGGCCCAGCTCAGACGCAGCGATCAACCTGATCAACTCCACCCGCACCGCCGCCACCAGCGACATCGCCGAGGTGATGGTCTGCATGTTCGGCCCCACCAGCGACAAGTACGGCCTTCTGCACCGCGGCACCCGGGTCCGAAAGATGCACTCCAGCTACCGCTCGACCTTTCGTACCCTGAGCGACATTCCGCTGGGCAAGATCGACGAGACCGGCGTGACCCCCTTCCGGGAGGATTACAACCGGCGGCGCACCGACAACCGGATCAAGTTGAACGCCGTCTTCGACGACCGCGTGTCCCTGGTCTACTACTACCCGGCCATGAAGCCGGACATCATCGACTCACTCATCGATAACGGCTACCAGGGGATCGTGATCGCCGGCACCGGTCTGGGACACGTCAACAAGGCCCTGTATCCGGCCCTTGACCGGGCCCGGGAAGCTGGTCTTCACGTCTACATGACCGTCCAGACCATGTGGGGCTTCGTGCAGATGTACGTCTACGAGACGGGGCGGGAAATCATGGGCAAGGGCGTGATCCCCGCGGCGAACATGCTGCCCGAGGTGGCCTACGTGAAACTGGGCTGGGCCCTGGGGCAGAGTCATGATCACGCGGAAGTCGAACGCATCATGCTCAACCCGGTGAATGGGGAGACAACGGAACGGGAACCACATAACGGGTACCTCGTATTCCAAGGAGGCATCCCGGAGGTCGATGAGTTCATATCTTCCCATTGGAAGTAGGAACTCAGAGAACCTCGCTCCATTGATGAAAGGGAATTGCCGTCTTGAATATTATTGAAATCATCGCCCCCAGCCCTGTTCAGCAGGGCCAGGCGTGATAATCCATCAAATACTTAGCTCCACTCTTTTCGCCCCCCAAAAGACGGCCCCACCTTTCGTTCACCTCCCGCCGGAGCCGGAGCGACGTGATCAATTTGGCGAGGCGGTTCAATAGTTCCAGCGGTGTAAGGCAGAGTTCCATTTTGAACTAACCGTCCAAACCGGGACGCAACCTTGAAAAGAGGTGCTCGTCCAGGACTTCGCCGTTTTTGGTGACGTGGGCTCGCAGGATTGCATCGCGGGTGAAACCCGCCTTTTCCAGGACTCGGGCCGAGGCAGGATTCGAGGAAAATACTCCTGCTGAGAGGCGGTTGAAGCCGAAGTTTTCGAACAGGTGGGCAGTGAAGGCCTCGATGGCGCCCGTCATGATGCCCCTGCCCCAGTATTTCTCGCCGATCCAGTAGCCGAATTCCGCGGAGTGGCGGTAGACATCCTTCCCGGCAATGTAGCCGATCACACCGAAAGCCTCTTTGTCTGTGGCGATGGCGTAGGCCAATAATGGATGAGGACTGAGGGCTTTGGCGATGAATTCCTCGGCGTCGGACAAGGCGTAAGGGCTGGGGAACAGGTCCCGCATGACATCGGCGATGCGGGGGTTATCGGCGTGCCGGGCGATGGCCGGCGCGTCTGTCGGGGCGAGATCCCGTATCCGGTATTCGGAAAATTGCAGCAGCATACCCGACCTTCCTGTAGCTATCGCACGACGGAGAACTTGGAGCGCTGGCCACCGATTTCAAGAGCAGCCCAGTAGATTATGCTTGGCACCCTGGTGACGGCGGTCGGATATTCCAGATCCACGGTATGACTGCTCGTGATCAGGGGATTGTGCTCGTTGGTGGTCGTCACCACCAACCCAGCCCCTTTCCCTGATATTCAGCTGAAAACAAACACCACATCTATTCACACGCAAACTGGCACTTGTGCCCTGAGAACAACCATGAAGCTACTCTCAGGGCACATACTGTTTCCACAATCCCCCCACGACCTACCGCACCAGCAGCATCTTCCGTGTTTGCAGCAATTCCCCCGTGCGAAGCCGGGCAAAATAAACACCGCTGCTGAGTTGGCGGCCCTTGGCATCGGTTCCTTCCCAGGTCACGGAATGATTTCCGGCAGCAAAGATCTGGTTGGTCAAAACCGTGACCAATCTTCCTCGCAGATCGTAGATGCCCAGCTCAACATGAGCGGATGCGGGCAGCGAGAAGCTGATGCTTGTGCGCGGGTTGAATGGATTTGGCCAAACCCCGGTGAGGCCAATCACCTTGGGTATCGCTCCATCCGGAACTGGCGACAACCCTTGGGCGGCTATGGCCCAGACTTCAACATCGTCGATGTTCCAGCCGCAGTATTGCCAGCCAACGTCAGTGATGCCCATGGTCCAGCGCAGGTAAACCGTTTCCTGTCCATCGGCAACCGACGACAGGTCCAATTCCATGGCCTGCCACGAACTGTCCGCAATCTCGAAGTCGTTGGCCCACACAGTGAACCAGTTCACACCGTCGTTGCTGACCCGGACGAAGGCATGATCATAAGCCGAAGCTTCGACGCCGAGCCAGCGCTGGAATCGCAGTCCCACGCTGTACAATTGTGAACAATCGATGGCTGTACTGGTTAGGTGCCGTTCAGGCAAATTGTTGGGGTAATCTCCGTCGAGGTTGAATCCATAAACGTTGGTGCCGGTATAGCCGCTGATGGGATCCGGTCCTCCATACTGGCCACCCTGTCCGATGGGTTGTCCAAAGGCCCACAAATCCTCCGTGGACCAGCCGGGATCGGTGTCGAAACTCCAACTCAACTGCTGCTGGATGTCGCCAACGGCCAGGATGGCACGGCGGGTCGTATCACCGGCATGGTCGGTCAGGTTGGTAAAGATGACATCACAGTAGTACGCTCCACCGGATAGGTTTTCCGCGAATTCCGCATCCAGCACCACGTCAATCTGGCCACTTTCACCACCTGCCAGTTCCCCTGCGAGAAGGCCTTCCAAAGCAAGCCAACCTACCTGGGGTGAAAGTGTGATCTCGTACTGGATCGAGCCGGTTCCCCGGTATTCGAAATCAAAGGTACCGGAGGTGGGGTTGAATGGACCTCCGACCGGGCCTTCAGAGCGGAACCCTTCGGTGGGGGTTACTTTCAACCCGCGATCCACGATCAACGCTTTCATGCAAAAGTTGGCGGTGCCAGGAAAGTTGGGATCCTCATATTCCTGCAAGTCGGTCCAGACGCTTCCATTCCAGTAGAAGCTTTCGCCGGCGGAGGCCGTTGATTCCACAATGGTCCGATAACTTGCTCCCAGCAGCACCGGCACATCGCTGGTGCGATCGTACGGTTGACCACCGAGGGACAGTTCCAGACTGACATAGAACTCATCTCCCAAGGTCAGGTTCACAGGCGTATCCAGGTCGATGGTATGAAAACCAGTGAACTCGAAGTTGCCGGTCATGGTGGAAACCGGATCGGAGAGCTCACCATCGGCAAACTGATCGTGAATCGAGACGGTGTAGGTGACATTGTCCAACGCAGTAAAAAAACTGACGGCCTGGATCAGCCCCGCCTCCTCGGCCACGAACGCATTGAAAGCCAGGTAGCAGTCGGTCATGGTATCACGCCAGCCGTGGTAGTCGTGGGAATAGATCCTGTCGTACCTCATCGGTTCGACATCCTGCAGGGAGACCGCTCCCATCTGGGGTTCTTGACAGCACCACTGGTCGTAATACGAGATCCAGAAATAACCATCCATGCCCCAGGCTGTTCCCCAACTGTTTTTGCACAGCCATGCCCCGGGGTCATGGGCCTGGGTCACATGGTTGTCATCCCAGCCGACTATGGAGATGGCATGATTGGGCAGTATCGGACTGCCGGGTGGTTGGTAGTGGTTTACACCGGACATGAAGGATTCGTCATAGGCCATGCAGGTGCCCATAACTCCTTCGCTCATTATTTTTTCCTTGATCAGACCCATGCGTTCCAGGCCGGATCCCATGACGTACCATTCAATTTCCCGCGGATAGAAATAATGATAGGTTTCCTGATGCCGGACCGGCGGAAAATCGTAGGACTGGCCATCGATGTCACGGACGGCTCCCTCTCCACGGGCCAGGTAGGCGGAGGTCACCCGATAGTCCCCGCCCTGGTGGACGACCAGGCCACCGCCCGAAGGAGGATCGATGTCGTCGTTGTTGTGCTCGTTGAATCCGTTCCACCAGTCCAGGTGGTATTCGGCCAGGTTCGGCAGGCCGGTCTCCCCGGCAGCAGACCAGGCCCCGGTCATCAGCATATTACCTTCCATTGCCGAAATGGCCCCAAAAGCCCAGCAGGTTCCCCCAGACTGGTTTTTGACCGGTGTCACGTAATTCACTCCGTCCACATCCCGAAGGTCGAAGGCGGCAGGTAGGTCCGCCCGCACCATGGCGGGGTTAAGGAAAACAAACAGAAAAAGTACAAAAAGAAGAAAATCTGAAGTGAGATAGTTTTGGCGGGCAGTCGGCATTTTGAACCTCCGGCCAGAGTCCGTGTGGAACCAGGAAGCTAAGAATTGAAAACACTTTACCACAAACATGGTTTTGGAGGGGGGTAATGTGGGGGTTGTCGGCGTGCCGGGCGATGGCAGCAGCATGTCCGACCTGCCTGAAGCTATCGCACGACCGAGAACTTGGAGACGTATCGCTGGCCACCGATTTCCAGAGCGGCCCAGTAGATCCCGCTCGGCACCCTGGCCCCGCCCACTGTTCGCACGTTCCAACCGTACTCGTTCCCCCCGCTGACCGGCTGCACGGTGCCGAGGTCATGATGATAGACCTGGCGGCCCATGGAGTCCATGACCCGGACCTCGACCCGGGCGGCCTGCACGAGTTCGTAACCGAAGACGACATAACCGCCTGCCGAGGGGTTGGGATAGATATTGGTCAACCCCTGGGGAGTTGGCCCGGACGAGAATTCATTCCAGATCACCCACTTGTCCGGATCCAGTTCCACCCTGGTGACGGCGGACGGATATTCCAGATCCACGGTATGACTGCTCGTGTTCAAAGGGATGCGCTCAGTGGTGGTTCCGGTGGTTGTCGTCACCACCACCGGAAACACGTTGTCGAAAAGGGGCAACTGGTTTTGCCTCAGGGTGACCGATAGTTTCGTATCCTCGCCCGCATTCCCCGGACCGATTTCGTAGTCGAAACTGATCTGCGGCAGGATGGTATTCTTAAGATACGGCCAAAGGAACTCGTCCAGGGGCTCGCCCGCCCATGAAGTCGCCAGGTCGATCAATTCCTGGGTCACTACCGTACTGTCACGCCGGTCGGTGCCGGTGGCCCAATCTTCCACGAACCCGAAAAACGGCCCGTCGCCCATGCGTCCCCGCAACGCGTGAAGGATCCAGGCTCCCTTGTCGTAGATGACGCGTCCCGGGAATACGGGAACCGGATCGTACACCGGACCCTGGCTGGTCCATTCTTCCTCGTTGCGACGGTTGGCCAGATAGGTGAAATAGGCATCCTGGTCGACGGTGTGCTCGAACCAGAGGGCCTCGGAATAGGTGGCGAAACCCTCGTTGAGCCAGATATCCGCCCAGATGTCCGGCGTCAGACTGTCTCCGAACCACTGGTGGGCCAGTTCGTGGACGATCAGCCAATCGTGGTTACCATCCCCGTCCAGGGATCCGTGACCGATGCTCGTGACCGTCTGGTGTTCCATGGCCCCGGGCCAGATGAACTCGGCGTGCCCGTATTTTTCACCCAGGAATGGGTAGGGCCCGTACCGCGACTCGCAGAAATCGATCATGTCGCACAGAGGCTCGAAATCAATGATCGCGGCCTCGACATCGGCCAGGAAAACCCAGTTCTTCAGGGGCACGAACGACCCCAGATGCGCGGTGATGCAGTCCTCTTCCAGCAGCACATAGTCGCTGATGGCCACCGACACCAGGTAGGCCGCGATGGGGTAGTCCTCCCGCCAGGCATAGGTCATCCACCCCGGGTCCGCCGGAGTCTCGGACACCAGGGTGCCGTTGGACACCCCGATGAGTGTATCGGGCACCGTGAGTTTCATGGTCACCATGAACTTGTCGCCCGGCTTGTCCTTGCAGGGCCACCAGGATTGCGAATATGCGGGCTGGCTCATGTTGGCGATGATGGGCGAGGTATCCTCGGGGGGACTGTCGGGCAGACGGCGGTGGGTCCTGAACATGAGGCCCCGGTTGACCAGCGACGACCGGGGCAGGCCACCGTAGGTCACCACGATCGAATCGACCTCACCGATTGCCAAGGGCTCCGGCAGCACCACCGATACCGAATCGGCATCGTGGATGAAGGCAAGCGGACCCGTCAGGTGCGTCACATCGTTCACGGTGAGGGTGAAACGCAGATCGAACACGAAATCGGTGAGATCCTGTTTCAGGCTGGCGAAGACCATCTTCACCGAACCGTCAATATGGCGGGTGGACGGATCGATCCTCAGGTCCAGGTCGTAGCGCAGAACATCGTAACGGTCGCTACCGCCCGCGGCGTCACCCAGTTCCCCGCTCTTGTCGGTGGCCGAACCGGTAGCCACCACCTTGTCCATCTCGAATTCCAGGCGAGTGAGGGGCCCATGGGGCAGGACCCCGTCGGCGGCGGTCGCCGGGGAGGCAACCGCCAGAACAACGTTCAGCAGCCCTCCGATGATGACCAGCATGATGATACCGCGAACCGTTTTCATGCTATTAAGTTAACACATTGACAGTCAAAAATCAGCTTCAGGAATCGAATCGGACCTGCCAAGGCTCACCCTGCCGTTCGCCGGGATGGATTTGGTGATCCAGGTGCCTCCCCCGATGATAGCCCCATCACCGATCATGGTCTCGCCGCCAAGAATGGTGGCATTGGCGTAAATGGTCACATTGTCGCCGATTGTCGGGTGCCGCTTGCCGCCCTTGACCAGGGTGCCGTTCTCCTTGCGGGGAAAACTGAGGGCACCCAGGGTCACACCCTGGTAGATCTTGACCCCGTCGCCGATCCGGGTGGTCTCTCCGATGACCACGCCCGTGCCGTGGTCGATGAAAAAATGCTCCCCGATCTCGGCGCCCGGATGGATGTCCACCCCCGAAAGATGATGGGCCCACTCGCTCATGATCCGCGGCAACAAGGGCACGCCCATCCGGTACAACGGGTGAGCC
>DAOWLV010000350.1 GCA_030643455.1 Candidatus Krumholzibacteriia bacterium
TACACCGATGCCCAGCGCAAGAGTGAACTCAAGACCCTGACCGCCGAAGCCGACCGTGAATTTTCCTGCGGCAACCTGGCCCTCGGCGACGTGGGACTCGTGTCCAAGGTCACCGTCTTCAAGAAGATCAAGCTGGGGACCCACGAGAATGTCGGCGCTGGCCGGGTCCATCTGCCCGAGATGGAGATGCATACCACCAGTTTCTGGTGGGAATTTCCTGACGGATTGAATGATTCCCTGGCCGATGCCGGTCATGACCTCGGGGATGCTCTCAAGGGGCTGGCCCACCTGCTGGGTCGCGTGGCGCCGGTTTTCATCATGGCCGATCCGGCGGATCTCCACGCGACAGCGATGGTGCGTTCCCCGTTCACCGGAAAACCCACGCTTTACATGTATGACGCTTTTCCCGGCGGTGTGGGTTACGCCCCGCGCATCTTCGAGCAGTTCGAGGAAATCTGCCTGGCGGCCCGCCGGCATCTGGCCCAGTGCCCCTGTGAAAAGGGATGCCCTTCGTGTGTCGGTCCCGCGGTGGAGTCGGGTTCCACGGCCCGGAAGGGCGCATCCTGGTTGCTTGGCCTGACCGGACAGGCCGCCGGCGAGGCTTGAGCATGGACCTGAAGAAGAGACTGGCCCAGCTGGACCGTCTTTCCAAACAGTCTGGTCCGATCGAACATCCTTCCAACCGGAATACACAGCCTGACCATGCAGCCCTGGCGGCGATCCGAGCGGTGACCATAGCGGAGCTGGGATGGCGCGAGTCCGCATCGCCCACAGGCCAGGTGTGGAGCCGCGAGTATCGAGACGTTCTTTCCGGTCCAGGCGATCCTCTGCCTGATCTGCGGGAATTTTTCTCCCGGCCGGTGGACTTCCAAGCCGAGCCCTGTGAGATCCTGTTCCTGGATACGGAGACAACCGGCCTGGCCGGCGGAACAGGGACGATTCCTTTTCTGGTCGGGGTGTCGTGGTGGGAGAAGGGTGGCCTGACCACACGGCAGTACTTCCTGCCCGGGCCGGGACATGAGGCGGCAATGCTTCATGAGCTGTCCCTTCTGGCGGCCGGGTTCAAGATCGTGGTGACCTTCAATGGCGCCTCTTTCGACCTTCCTCTTCTGCGGACCCGGGCTCGATTGAACAGGCTGGCCGATCCGGTGGCCGATCTGGTGGTCTGGGATCTGCTGGTCCCGGTCAGGCGCCTGTATGCAAACCGTCTGCCGGACTGTCGGCAACAGACGCTCGAAAGGGAGGTCTGCGATCTTCGGCGTACCGAAGGGGATATCGAGGGATCCCGGATTCCCCAGGTCTGGTTCGATTTCCTGGCCACCGGCAAGAGGGGTCTGTTGTCCCGGGTCATGACTCACAACCACCGGGACATGGTGGGCATGGGGCGACTTTTCAACCTCGTGACCCAAGCCGCGCAATCGCTGACTAAAGGCATCGGCTCCACGGGAAAACTGGGCTGGCTTGACGGCTGGGCCCTGGGCAGGATCTGCGAAAGAAGGCGGGACACGGACTCTGCTCTGGCCTGCCTGGGTGTTTCGGTAGCCGCGGCGCCGCGGCATGGTCCCCATGGCCTGGGTGATCCCCGTTTCCTGGCCGATGCCGTGCGAATCCTCAAACGGGGCGGGGACTGGCTGCTGGTGGAGCGTGTCATCAACGACGGGCTGTCCGCGGGCGTCGATGAGCCCTGGCTGCACCGGGAGGCAGCCATCCTTTACGAGCATCGTCTGGGCCAGTGGCCTAAGGCGCTTGACCACGCCCTGAAATCGGGTGAGGATCACCGCGTGGAACGATTGCGGCGGCTGTTGGACCAGTCCACATCCTGAACGAAAAGGTGATGCGAGCATGATCAAGATGACGCGCAATGAAGCCCAACTCCTGCTGGCGGGCATCCGTGTCCTGCACCACCTGAACGGCAGGTCGCCCACGCCCGAGGAATTGGCCGACCTCCTGCAGCACTCCGCCAGTTCGGTGAGATTGCAACTGGCCTTCCTTGACGATCTGGGCGTGGCCGCCCTGGTGAAAAGCGCCTTCGAAACGCATGCGGAAATCCGCGATCATCTGGCCGTCGAGGAACTTCCCGCCGAGGGAGGCCCCGAGATTTCCGAGGATCTCCGGGATTTCGACCGCCGGAAGGCCGAAGAG
Source organism: Candidatus Krumholzibacteriia bacterium (assembly GCA_030643455.1). GTDB lineage: Bacteria > Krumholzibacteriota > Krumholzibacteriia > LZORAL124-64-63 > LZORAL124-64-63 > JAGLCY01. Next base: position 2,143 of record DAOWLV010000350.1, read on the forward strand.
GCGGAAAAGATGTCCAAGCTGTTCGAGTCAGGGGAGCATCAGGAACAGCAACGACAAAAAATGGACCGGATGGGGAAGGACCTTGAGGATTTCAAGAAGAAGAAACCGGTCAATCCCTTCGGGGATGACTGACATTTTCGCTCGCGCCAAGCTGAAAAAAAGAGCCCGGAACCTGCAGGTTCCGGGCTCTTTCAATGCACGACGTGCTAGGGCTGCCAGTAACGAAGGTCGACGATCTCCGCTTTCTCCAGCTGCTCAGTGTACCAATCCGCGACGACCTTGTTCTGGGCCCGTGAAAGCAGGGCTGCCTGGATACCGGCGCGCCGGGTATCGAAATCAGCCTGGTCAAAGGGATTGATCCAAAGAGGGATCAGGGTAAAGAGTCCACGCAGTGTTTCCACTTCGGGGACCAGGACACCTACCTCGCCGTCGATGGCCAGTTTGTTGAATTCCGTTCCGTAGCCGACGTTCGGCACGTTCCCGTTGACGGTGAACGTGTCGGTGACCGTATGCTGGAGCCCCGAGTTTTCGGCGGCTTCAGCCATGGTCACACCCATCTGGATCTCACCCACGACAGGGCTGAGCTTGGCCTTCGCGGCTGCCAGCTGGTGATCCTTCTTGACCGCGAGAGTAACCCGGCTGGTCACGTCGGACAGGGGAGCCGTGCCGGCGGGAGTGATTTCCCCGGCCAGGACAACATACATGTTGTCCCGGTTCTCGAACAGTCGACTGACATTTCCGGGGGAGGATCCGAAGACCCAGTTGGAACCGGCCAGGGAAAGGGCCACACCGGGTATGTCGCGGCCTTTGAGGAATTCGGGTGGATCCTTCAGATCCAGGGCTTCGGCTTCGGCGGTAGTCACGAAGGTGGACCCGTCGACCCGCGCCCGGAAATCCTCGGCCTCGTCGCGCAGCAGGTCAAGGGTGTCGGGCCCTGGAGTGACCTTCAGCAGGATGTGCCGGGCCGTGATCTCGTAGACATCGCCCGTATCCTCGTCGATGGACTGTTTGAGAACCTCGATGAGGTGGTAACCGAATTTGGTCTTGACCGGTTGGCTGATCTGGCCGACCGACAGATCGAAGGCGGCCTCGGTGAAGGGGGCGACCATTCGGGAACGGTCAAATGTGCCCAGGTCTCCATTCTGGACGGCACTGGTCGTATCGTCACTGTACTCGGAGGCGGCCGCACCGAAATCCTTCTGACCTGAAACGATCTCTTCCCGGATTTCCAGCATGAATTCGTGGATTTCGTCGTAATCCAGCTGGCTGGGTTCCTTGGCGAACATGACCACCCGGCAATGGGCCTTGGCCGGTGCCTGGTAATCGTCGGGATGGGCTTGATACCATTGGTCGAGTTCGGCTTCGGAAGCTTCAAAATCGCTTTCCAGGTCCGCAAAGGTGATCCCGATGTATTCCGCGACCGCCTTGCCGGTCTGGCGGATGAATTCCTGGCGGACTTCTTCATCGGTGACCACGGCATCCGCGGAAATCTCTTCGGTCAATTTCTGCCACGGGAGGATGGCCCTGATGTAGGCTTCCTGCTGGGACCAGTCCACGGCGGGATTCTGCAGATCCGCGAAGTACCGGTTCATGTCGACATTTCCGTTTTCATCCCGGTACTGGGCCAGCAGTTCAGCGGGGGGATTGTTCTCGAAAACCGAA
>DAOWLV010000362.1 GCA_030643455.1 Candidatus Krumholzibacteriia bacterium
AGCTTGCGCCTGTGCCGCAGCCCGCGATAACATCCAATGTCCATCAGACGCTGGATATTCATCGCGTTTTCGGTACGCAGGGTACCTTCCACCTGGTATTCCTTGTCCAGGATACTGATGATGGAACGGGTCTGCTCTTCGGTGAGATCCTTGGTCTGGACCTCGGGGTCGATACTCGCCTTGGTACAGATCTCGGCGGCCCGGTGATCACCGATGCCGAAAATGTACGTTAGCGCGGTCCCGATCCTCTTGTTGTTCGGAATGTCCACACCGGCAATGCGTGCCACTATGGCTCCTTTCGTCCTGTCATGATCCCGCCGGGGCCGTCGTGTGCCGCCGTCCGCGGAGGAATCCCATTATGGCCAAACGGCCGTCTCAACCCTGGCGCTGGTTGTGGCGCCGCGTGACACAGATCACGCGCACGACACCCTTGCGCCGGATGACTTTGCATTTCGGGCACATCTTCTTGACCGAGCTGCGAACTTTCATTTCGTTGCCTCCTGCCGGACCGCGGTCCTACTTGTAGCGGTAGGTGATGCGGCCCCGCGTCAGATCGTATGGTGACAGTTCAACCGTCACTTTATCGCCGGGCAGGATACGGATGAAATGCATCCGCATCTTGCCTGAAACATGGGCCAGCACGATGTGCTTGTTTTCCAACTCGACCCGGAACATGGCGTTGGGCAAGGCCTCGATGACCGTGCCTTCTACGCTGATTCCCTCTTCTTTCGCCATCAGTTCAGCCTCTCAAAAAGCCGCTACGCCCGACCCGCGCCGGGTCAGGATCCTGGGACCGTCGGTGGTCACGGCCACCGTGTGCTCAAAGTGCGCCGACAGCCTGCGGTCCGCCGTCCGGATCGTCCACTCGTCCCTGTCGGTGACGACCCGCTTGGTGCCGCAGTTGATCATCGGCTCGATGGCGATCACCAGCCCCTCCTCCATGACGGGGTCGGGCATCGTGAAACACCGGAAATTGGGTACCTGCGGATCTTCATGAAGATCCCGTCCGATACCGTGCCCCACCAGGGATTCGACCACGGAAAAACCGTTGGCCCTGGCGTGCTGCTCGACGGCGATCCCGATGACGGAAATCCGCCTGCCGGGCGCGATGGCCTCGATTCCGCGTTCCAGGCATTCCTGGGTCACTCGCAAAAGCTTGGCCGCCTCGTCGCCCACTTCGCCCACGGGAATCGACTCCGCGCTGTCCGCGTGCCACCCGTCCTTGATCAACCCTATGTCGATGCCGACGATGTCGCCTTCGACCAGTTCCCGTTCCGAGGGGATGCCATGCACCACTTCCTCGTTGACCGAGATACAGGCGGAGGCAGGAAACCCGTGATACCCCTTGAAAGAAGGGATACAGCCGGCTCCTGAGATCATGGCTTCGATGGCGTCATCCAGGGCTTTTGTGGTCACTCCGGGGACCACCAGCTTCCGGATTTCCAGAAAGACAGAAGCCAAAATCTCGGCACTGGCCTGCATTTTGTCAACCTGATCGGCTGACTTCAAATTTATGTTCTGCTTGCTCCAGGACACCTACGACTCCAGGTTACCCGAATTGTGGATGCCCCAAGGGGCAAACATCAATTCATGACTTCCGCGATTCTGGTGGCAACTTCCTCGGGAGTACCCAAACCGTCGATTTCAAACAGAGGATAGTGCTCCTCCAGCAACCAGGCGGCGGGCAGGGTCTTTTTCCGGAAAACCTCCAGGCGATGCCTGATGGTTTCTTCGGTATCGTCGGCCCTTTGATACAGGGCCGGTTTCCCCCGCTCGGGATCCTTCTCGGAGCCGCAGAAGGGGCAGAACTTCGGTCTGCTCGAGCCGAAGCCCACCAGGTTCATCACTTCGTTGCAGGCCCGGCACGTGATCCGTCCGTTAAGCCTTCTGACGATCTCCTCGGCCGGAGCGCGGACCACCAGCACCGTATCGATGGTCTGGCCGATCTCCCCCAGCATGGCGATGAAAGCGGTCGCCTGCACCGCGGTGCGGGGAAAACCATCCAGAAGCCAGCCGTTTCCGAGGTCGTCCTGGGACAACCGTTCCTTGATGACTTCCATCATCAGGTCATCCGAAACCAGGTCGCCGATGTTCATCACCTCGTGCACCTTGTTCCCCAGCTCGCTTCCGCTGCGGATGGCCATCCGCAGGATGTCGCCGGTGGAGATGTGCACCACACCCTTGGTATCCACGATACCGTGCGACTGCGTGCCCTTGCCGACCCCCGGGGGCCCCATGATGACGATGTTCATCGCCTACCTCCGGGCCCGCAGACGGCCCTTGCTCATGAAGCCGTCGTAATGACGCATCACGAGATGGGACTCGATCTGTTGCAGGGTATCCAGGGCCACACCCACGACGATCAGCAGCCCGGTGCCCCCGAAGTAGAAAGGCACCCGCAGCAGCGAGATCATCAGATCCGGCAGGATGGCGATGAGCGCCAGGAAAACGGCTCCCGGCAGGGTCACCCTGGTCAGGACCCGATCGATATATTCGGCGGTCTTCTTGCCCGGGCGCACGCCGGGAATGAAGCCGCTGTTTTTCTTCATGTTGTCCGCCAGATCCACCGGATTCATGATCACCGCGGTGTAGAAGTAGGCGAACAGGATGATCAGGGCCGAGTACACCAGCACGTAGACTGGATGGGGCGGACGGAACACCACGCTCAGGGTGGAAAAGAACGCAATGTCCGGAAAGATCGTGCCCAACGTACCCGGGAACATGATGATGGACTGGGCGAAGATGATGGGAATCACGCCGGCGGTGTTGACCTTCAGCGGGATATAGGTATTCGCCCCGCCGTAGACCCGGCGCCCCACGATCTTCTTGGCGTACTGCACCGGGATCTTTCGTTGACCCTGGGTGATGGCAATGATCCCGCCGATCACGAACAGCATGAAAGCCCCGACCAGGAGTGCCTTGAGGATATGCATGTCGCCGCTGGCGAGTTGCTGGCCGGTGTTCAGGATGTCGGTCGGATAGCGGGCCACGATCCCGATGAAGATGATCAGCGAGATGCCGTTCCCGATACCCCGCTCGGTGATCTGCTCCCCCAGCCACATGACAAAAACCGTACCCGCAGTCAACGTGATGCAGGTCAGCAGCTTGAAGCCCATGCCCGGGTCAGTGACGATACCGCCGGACATCTGCTCCAGGCCCGCGGCCATGCCGAAGGACTGGATCATGGCCAGGAAAACCGTACCGAAGCGGGTGTACTGGGTGATCTTCTTGCGCCCTTCTTCGCCTTCCTTGGCCAGCTTCTCGAAGTACGGCACGACCGCCTGCAGAAGCTGGAAGATAATCGAGGCGCTGATGTAGGGCATGATGCCCAGGGCAAAAATGGTGGCGTTCCTCAGGTTGCCACCGGAGAACATGTCGTACAGGCCCATCAGCGAACCGGACTGGGAGTCGAAAAACGCGGCCAGGGCGGCCCGGTTGATGCCGGGGGTGGGAATATGCCCACCCAGCCGGTAGATCAACAGGATCATGGCCGTAAACAGGATCCGTCGCTTGAGTTCCGGGATGCGGAACATGCTTTGGTAACTGCTGGTAATGTTCAAAGCAGAGCTTCCTTTGCCTTCAAGTTGCCCGTGTGCCTGGTCAGCCGGATACGGTGACGGAACC
>DAOWLV010000268.1 GCA_030643455.1 Candidatus Krumholzibacteriia bacterium
CTGGACAAGTCGCGGACCATCCGTCTGCCCCAGAACCAGACCGCCCTGTTGATCAAGATCAACCGGACCCGGTCCATCCTGCAGAACGAGGGCAATCCCCAGCCCACCCCCGATCAGATCGCCCAGCGGCTCGATCTGGACGTGGCCGACGTTGTCCACGCACTGCGGTCCGACCGAACCGAGCTGGCTCTCGAGGATTCCGGGGTGGAGGGCGGCGATCGCCCATTGACCGAGGTGATCGAGGACACCAGTCAGGAAGCTCCCGATTTTGCGGTGCTTCAGCGTGGGCTGCGTGAAGATGTTCGCAAATGTCTGGCCGTTCTGACCGAGCGGGAAGCCCAGATCATCGTCCAGTACTTCGGCCTGAGTTTCGAAGAGGCCCAGACGCTGGAGGTGATCGGGAGGCGCCTGGGGCTGACCCGGGAACGGATTCGCCAGATCAAGGAAAAGGCCCTGGCGAAGCTGCGCAATTCCAAGGGAAAGGTCCTGCTTTTCGATTATTATTAGAAGAGGCCTGGGCGGTCAGACCGTCCCTTTGCACGAGTGCTGCTGCCCGGATCTTCCCCGTGGGGAAGGTCCGGGCTTTATTTTTCCAGTCTGGGTAGACGATTTCTACCCGTTTCCAATAGGTCCTTCTGTGGCCCGTTCCTTGCGTGGAAGTCTCCCCAGTGGCCGGAAAGGGCCTTTTGGGCAGGGAAAGGGATCTGTGTTGACAAGTTTCGAGCCGGGTGGCATCTTTTGCCCACTTATTTTTGCCCCGGTTATCCGGCTTGTTGACGGATCAACTTCCCTACCCGGGGTAACGTTCCCCAACACTTGTTGTGTCCTCAAACCAATTGCGGTTGGTAAATGAAGCTTAAGAAGAGCTACACTTTTCTTTATATACCCGATGACCACGGTGCTTCCCGGCAATTCCGGATACCTCGGGGGAGCCTCCTGCTGGCCGCAGGGGCCACCATCCTGCTGGCGGGGATCGTGGTTTGTTATGGAATGGGGATCGGGACGGGAAATAGCTGGCTGCCTGGCGGCTCCCGGTTGCAGAGGGAAAACTTCGTTCTCCAGGAAACGGTCGACGGCCTGGAGGGTCAGGTTCTGGTGCTGCGCGACGAGATCGACGACGTGCGCGAAGTTCAGGACATGATGGCGACGGCCATCAACTTGCCGGCCATCGACGAAGAGACTTTTGCCGCCGGCGTGGGTGGAAGGGGCCATCTGGGGTTTGCTCCTCAGGAGGTTCCGGGTCTGAATCTGGAATTCGGTGATCGCTCCAGCTCGGCCACCGAGGATCTGGAACTGATGCTTCGGCAGGCCAAGATCCAGCGTCAGGGTTATCTGGCCATGATGGACACCTTGAACGCCCGCGCCCAGGTCCGACAGAAAATCCCCTCCATTCGTCCTGTCGATACAGGCTGGTTGAGTTCGCGTTTCGGGTTCCGGAAGGATCCTTTCACCGAAAATCAGACTTTTCATCGTGGTCTCGACTTTTCCGTACCGACCGGGACACCGGTCCGGGTGACCGGCAACGGGGTGGTCCTGGCGGTCCAGCATCAACGGGGATTCGGCCGGGTGATCAAGGTGGACCACGGCAATGACGTGATCACGGTCTATGCCCACCTCCGCGACCAGCTGGTCAAGAAGGGAGACCTGGTTTCCCGTGGCGACGTCATCGGACGGTCGGGCAATACGGGCCGGTCTTCCGCGCCCCATCTTCATTACGAGATCCGGATCGGCGGCCGGCCGGTCAATCCCCTGTCCTACATCCTCGATTCCTATGCGGTTCGGGATTGAGGTCCAGGTCTCTTTTGTTCGGGTAACTTCTTAAGCGGCAACTTCCAGAGCTTCCCGACCGGACCATTATCTTCTTGGCTTCCGGCCACCTCTTGTGATAGTTTTGGCATGGATGGGTATGTTCGCGGTCTCGAATGGAGTCGAACCCGGGGTATGCCTTTTTTGAGATTCGAACGATTCGAAGGAGCGGGATTCCATGTGGCTGTCGGGATGGTTCGTATTCGGCAATACAATCCGTTTTTGGGGTGACCCCGTGGACCTTCTCCGACTTGCCGTTTCCACCCGGAATTCTCTTTCCGCCCGATTTGCCGGTATTCCCCTTGGTGCCTTTGTGCTTTTGTTCAGTCTGGTCTGCGGATGGCCGTCAGCGGTGGCTTTTGCAGCATCCGGTGTCGATATCGTCCGAATCCGCCATTTCACGGCTCCCGACCATACCCGTGTCGTGCTGGATTTGAGCGGCCCGGCCTCTTTCGAAGTACGCCGCATCACCAATCCCGACCGCATTGCCGTCAACGTGCCTCACGCCGGTTTCACCAGGGCGGGTTCCATCACGGTGGCCGATGGCCTGGTCCGGCGGATCAGGCGGAACCCCGGGGGAGGGCGCGCCCAGGTCGTGCTGGATCTGGGTCACCAGGCGGAGTTTCGCAGTTTTTCCCTGCCGGCGGCAGGCGGCAGGCCTGACCGTATCGTGCTGGATGTCCTGAGACCCAAGTCCCCAACCGCGTCCGAAAAAATCGCTGACAGCCGCCTCGACGCGACTCCCGAGCCCGCCAGTAAACCGGCCATCGTTCCGGCACCGGTGCCACGACCTTTCATGGTGATCATCGATCCCGGTCATGGCGGACTTGATCCAGGCGCTTCCCGGAAGGGAGTGAAGGAAAAGGACGTGGTCCTTGATATCTCGCGGGAGATGGCCCGTCTGATCAATGCCCTGCCCGGTTTTCGGGCTCAGCTCACCCGCAGTGGCGACTACGGTCTGGAATTATGGCAAAGGGTGGATTTTGCGCGTCGGAAGGAGGGGGACGTTTTCATCTCCGTCCATTGCAACACCCATCCCCGTGCGGCGGTTTCCGGCATGGAGGTCTATTTTCTATCCCTGCAGGGTGCCACCGATAGGGAAGCCCGGGAATTGGCCGACAAGGAGAACGCGGCGCAACTGGTCGGCCTGGATCCCGCCAGCCGCCCGGACGACCTGGTCATGGACATCCTGATGGATCTTCGAATGAGCCAGGTCCTGCACCAGTCGGCCGCTCTTTCCGAACGGTTGGTGACCGCGGCCAAATCAAGCAGCGTGCTCGGTGGCCGGAAGGTCAAGCAGGCGGGATTCCATGTGCTCAAGTCCCTGGCCATGCCGTCCGCGCTGGTGGAGGTGGCCTACCTCTCCAATCCGGGGGACCGGAAGCTCCTGGCGGACAGGTCGAACCGCAGGAAGATCGCGATGGTCCTGGTTGAGGGCATCCTGGACTGGCGGCGGGACCAGCAGGAGGGCTGGCTGCTGGCTGGTGCTCCGGCGATGCCGGCTCCTGCCGAGGGGGTGTCGTCCTGGACTCGGAAATACAAGGTTCGTCGCGGCGATAATCTCTGGCGTCTGGCTCAGCGCCACGGCACCACTGTGAATGAGATTTCCCGGCGCAACCACCTGGAGAACCGATCCATCCTGGTCGGACAGTTATTGAAATTGCCGGAGGTCTTGCCGGATCCATGAATCGTTTCGGTCTAAAAATCAGCTGCCTGCTTGTTTCTGTGCTCATCTGGATCCAGGTGGCGTCGACTGCCGATTTCGAGCAGACCACGACCCTGCCCCTGAGGGTGACGGGCCTGGGTGAGGGGCTGACGGTAGCTGGGAGCGAGCACCTGCCTTCCGAGGTCCGGGTCAGGGTCACCGGCAGCAAGTTGATGCTGCTGACCCACCAGTATTTCAACCGCTACATCGGCGAGGTCAGGGCCAACCTGGCCGGGTTCTCGGATTCGACGTTTTCCTACCAGTTGGACCGCTCGGATATTTTCACGGACATGAAAAATGCGGACTTCAAGCGTTTGAAAATCCTCACGCTGACCATCGACCACGAGATTTCCAGGCCGATTGCCGTCACCCTGGATGCGAAAGGGAATCTGCCCCGGGACATGGATTTCGTGACGGCTCCGCGGATCACTCCTGATTCAGTCCTGGTCACGGGGCCCTCGCGCTTCTTCAGCGATGATATGACCGTGCACACCGAAGCGGTGAATCTGGACCGCATTTCCGGAAACTCGGAGCGGTCGCTGAATCTGGTTCTACCCGGCGATTTCCTGGACTTGACCGAAACCCGGGTCAAGGTGGACTTCCAGGTGGGAAAGCTGGAGAACCGGACCCTTGCCAATATTCCGGTGATCGGTCTGGTTGACGCGGGTCGCCCGGAGGTGGGGATTTCACCCCCCGTGGCTGACGTCATGGTGCGGGGTATCGCGGATTCGGTGCGGGCCTTGACCGAGGATCGAATCTCCGTGATCGTTCCGGTGGATAATCTTGCCGAGGGAATTTTCGTCCTGTCGGGTCAGGTCGTTCATCCGGATTGGCTCACGCTCATCCGCCTGGATCCTCCTCAATTCCAGGTGATCGTGGGGAACCCGCCCATCCTGCGGAATGATGCCCACGTTCCGTCGGAACAGGAGGACCAAGGTGAATGATGATTCCCGGAAGGACCGTTTGGGCGGTGGGGGCCGGTCGATCACGATCCTGGCCGCGGGCCTGGTCCTGGTCCTGACGCTCGGGGCGCTGCTGTGGCCGGGTTTGGGGCCGACCCGGGGGCGGGGTATTTTCCTGATCTTCGATTCCTCCGGTGATCAGGTCCGGATAGCGAAAGTCTATGAACCGCTCTTGAACTTCCTGAACGAATTTTCCGATCAACCGTTGGATCTGGCGGTGGTAGGAACCGTCGGTGCCTTTCGGGAAATGCTTACTGGAGGAGCCGATTTCGTGTTCTGTCCCGATGGTCTGGGATTGACCCTCGAGGCGGGCCAGTTCGTCCCGGTGGCGGTCGGCCGCAGGGCCGCTCCCCGCAATCTGCGGCCGCGGGGTGTCCTTGTCTATCGCAAGTCCGCGGGACTGGTGGAAGATCCCTGGTTGTCCCGGCCCACAGCAACCGTCTGCGGTGATTCGGTGTCGTTGACCGCGACAGGAATGTGGCGTCGCCAGGGTGAGGAGGCGTCGGCGGATATCGGACCATTGTCCGGGTGCGCGTGGGGGCCGGATCCCTACGATCACACTCCGGTGCTGCACGCCGCCCGCCTCGGTGGGTTCGATTACGCCCTGGTC
>DAOWLV010000235.1 GCA_030643455.1 Candidatus Krumholzibacteriia bacterium
CCACGGTCTTGCCAGGCGCCATAGTTTTCATTCGGGATATCCTTCCAGATCTTTTCATCAATTGGTCCGGTGTCCTGCAGTTGAAGCAGTCGCCCGAACCCATGGGTCGATACCACGCTTAACCAATGAGCTACTGACAATTAGGTATCAGAATACCACATTCCCAGGATTCCCGGTGGGATATTCCCAGCCGGTCCGTCAGGTATGGCAAGGCAAGTCTGGAACCGAAGTGGAGAAAAGGAGGGATTTGTTTTTAACTTGTTGAATAGAATACAATTAACGAATTCGTGGTGCGGGTCGTTCGGCCTTGGTACCAGTTCGGGTGTGCGTTTCCATGAACAGATCCGAAATTTTGGATACCGTCCCATCCATGAAAAGGCACACCCGCCTGATCGTCCCAATAAGGTGCTCGCAGTAACCATCCTCCAGGACTACTTGATCAAACTGACCTTGTTAACGGCCACCAGGGCGCCATCGATCTCGACACTCGCAAAGTACATCCCCGACGGTAACCCTTGCGCGTTCCAGGTGAAGTGATGCTCGCCGGCGGCCATCCGGCCTTCCTGCAATACGGCCACCAGCCGGCCCCGGCTATCGTGCACCAGCAGGCGGGTTTGTCCTGCTGTCGGCAATCGGAAGCTGAGCTCCGTTGAAGGATTGAACGGGTTGGGCCAGGAACGCAACGTCACTTCCCGGCCCGGCAGATCCGGTACGGGAGAGACATCCAGGTCCACACTGTAGAGGTACGAACCTGCCGCAGTGGGGTAGACGTTCGCCACGCAGAAGATCGTTTCGTCATATCCTGCGGCGGCGGCAAAGGTCAAAGTGCCGTCATTCAGTTCGTCCAGTGGCAGGCTTTCGACCAGGGTCGGCAAGACTGGATCCAGGGCGATCACGTTGACGAGGAAATCCCGCGTGTCGGTGCCATTGAAAGTGAAGAAGGAGGTCGCGTCCATGTTGGTCAGGCGCACATATTCCCCGGCCCAGTACTGCACCGTGGCGGCGCCGCTGGCGGGAAGGGCGGTGTGTGTACGCCAGGGGTAGAACGGGGGCAGGCTATCCCCGGTGTACCCGTATTGTCCACTTTCCAGGCTCGGATCGTCCAGGTAGTTGGCGAGTGTCCAGTTGGCAAAAACCGTCTCGATGGGAACGGAATAACCCAGATCGATCAGTACCTGTTGGTATCCGCTCATGCCATTGGCGGGATGGTGGGTGACATCCCAGATCACCTGCTGGCCGCCGAACTGCTCATAGATGTACAGGGTCCACAGATAGGTCTGGATGTAGTCGGCCCAGGCGCCGCCCCAGTTGGTCAGGCTGTTGTCCGGGTTGGTGTTGAAGCTGGAGATGTTGTCCGGATGACCGAAGAGCCACATGGCCAGTTCGGCCAGGCCTTCGTCGGCCCAGGTGTCCTCGTTCTGGTCGGTGTTGAAATGGATCATGTGCTCGAACTCGTGGGCCGCCACGCCCAGCATGTAGTTGCCGCCCGGATCGCCGTTGTCCGTGGCCAGGTAGACCACGTCCGCTTCGTTGCTGGCCCAGGCCTGGCTGCCGTCGGGGTACTGGTCGAAAATCCAGAAATATCCGTCGGCCGCAATATTGAACCGGTAATAGAGCAGGAAGATTCGCTCCTGCCCATCCAGGGGATTGGGCGGATCGCCGAAGTGTGACGTGTTCAGGTCCCAGATGCCCTGGTCCGGGAACTCGCCCACGCTCTGGTTGTCGAAATTGGCGACGATACGGTCGACGGCCGCCTGGTTCATGCCGGCCACATTCCACTCGTCGTCATCGACGATCACGAAGACGTTATCACCCATTCCGCGCACTGTGCAGGGCTTGAGTGTGGCGACGGGCATTCCGCCAAGATCCCAGATGTACCAGTCCCAGGTATCGCCCAGCTGAGGGTCCGCCGGTACGGACAGCATCGGACCGTTGTTGGGCGCCCACAGACCATCGGCCTCCAGGCGAGCCCGCGTCTCGGCGTAGGGCTCATCCGGTTGCGGCAACTTGTGGGTCAAACATTCGATGGCCCAGGTTGGTGAAGGCGCAAGCAGAAAAGTCAGCAGAATCACGGTCAGCAGCGCCAACCCCGGCCGAAGAAGCTGTGATGTGTGGCGTTGTCGAGTCCTGTTCATGATGAGATTCCTTCCCCAGAGGTTTTTAAAGGATCGTCCTCGAGATTGAACACAATCTATTTTGCCAGTGTCATCTTCCTTGTCTCGATTTCATCATCGGATATGAGGCGGTACAGGTAGACACCGCTGGCCAGCTCGCGACCGTTACCGTCGCGGCCGTCCCAGGTGATGTGGTGCACACCGGCGGACAGGAACTCCCCGGCGATCAGGTCCCGGACCCGCCGTCCCCGCGCGTCGTAGATGAAGAGCGTGACGACTTCATTCCGCGCCAGCTCGAACGTGATCACCGTCCGCGGATTGAAGGGGTTGGGCTTGTTCTGGACCAACCGGGTCACAGGCGGCAGTCCGTTGTCAGCGGTGTCGTCCACGCCCGAAACCGGGTCGCAGCCCTGGCCCAGGGCGCCCATGAGGGTGTTGCAATCGTTGTTGGCCGGCAGACAGGGCGAGTCCGCGGCCAGGGTGAAGTCGGAGTTTTCCCAATCGCAGAAGTAGGGATGGACGGCGATGTTGCCGTCGATACCGGTCTGGTCCTGCGAAGTTCCGCCGTAACCCCCGCCCTCATTGCCGAAGACGTTGGAACAGATCAACCTGATCTCGCTGGGTGCCGAGGGGTTGTCGTAGGTGAAGATGCCCTCGCCGTCGAGACCGAAGGCGATGATGGAGTTCTCGACCACGATGTCCGGACAATCCACCGCCCAGATACCGGCGCCGAAGTGGGCTTCGTTGCCCACAAGGGTGCAGCCGACGACTCGCGGATTGGCACCGGTGCGGCAGAACAGCGCACCGCCCCAGACCAGCCCGTCGTTGCCCGCGATGACGCAGTTCTCAAGAAGCGGGGAAGAGGCGCGGCAGGCGATTCCTGCACCGTCGACCGAACGGTTGCCGGCAACCAGGCAGCCTGTGATCACGACCTCGGCTCCCATGTCACAGGCGATACCCCCGCCTTCCATCTCTGCCTCGTTATCAACGATACGACAGTTTCTTACCTCGGCTAAAGCTGTCTTGATGAACAGGCCACCGGCCATCTGGCTGCCGGTCGTCTCCATGGTCGACAGGCCGCCGGTCAAGGTCAGGGCCTCGATCCGAACCAGTTCATCCAGATCGGAGCAGGTGATGACGCGGCCCTGTTGCTGGGCGTCGATGACCACATCCAAGGGATCGCCAGTGGCGCCGCGAAGACAGATTCCCGCAGAAATGACCAGATCGTGTTCCAGGTAAATACCGGGTGCCACAAGCAGGGTATCGCCGGTCATGGACACGGCCAGACCTTCGGTAATTGTCGCTGCGTCGGCGGGAATGTGGATCGTGGTGGCGTGGGCCGGAGTGCAAACCAGGATGCCGAGAAGGACAGCCGTAACCATCTGGGGGGTGTGAGACCAGCGCATGGGATATCCCCCTTGGATGAAAGTCGGAAATTCTCAGCCTATCCAGATGATCAGGCGGAGTTTAGCGGGATTCTATCACATCGACTGCCGACAGTGGCCATTTCTTTGGACCGCAAGATGATTCGAATACCGCTGGTCCCTTAATGTGGTATCATTGAACTGGAAGGCTCAAAACGCTGGGTTTTGCCCCTGGTCCTGCCGTTTAAGCCATCCGATTCAATCGCCGCACCGCGGGGGTCCCTGAGCTGGAAAGAACATGATGGATAGTTGCGCTCGCTTCCGTTCGGCCGGTATTTCCACCATATCAGTCTTGATCCTGATGATCTCGCTTTTCGCGGGCTCTGCCTCTGCCCAGCAGCACTTCGCCAACGTGACCAGCGCCGCAGGTATCGGTGGGCAAAATGGACTGGGACACGCTGTAGGCTGGTGCGACGTCGACAACGACGGTGATCAGGATCTTGCCTTCTCGAATCAGGACGGATCGGATTTCTGGTTCTACCTCAACGACGGCGACGGCACGTTCACCAACTCGACCATACTCATGGGGCTGGGTCTGGCCAACGCATCAAAGATCCTGTGGGCCGAGTTGACCGGTGACGACCATGCCGACCTGTTGCTGACTTCCGGCGGCTGCCGCCTCTACCGTAACGACGAGGGGGCGTATTTCACCAACATCACCGCAGGTTCAGGGCTGTCAGGTTACCCCAAGGGCATCGCCGACATCGATGGCGACGGTCTGGCAGACGTGATCACCGACTCGAGCGATATTCTTCGCTGGCATCGCAACCTGGGTGATGGTGCGTTCGACACCCCCCAGACCATCGGGTCCGCGCCCGACGCCTGGACCAGCGTCTGCTTCGACTACGACCTCGACGGTGACAGCGACCTCTACATCGGTACCTACGGAAACAGCGCCAATCTTCTTTTCCAGAACCAGGGCGACGGCACGTTTGCCGAGGTCGGCGCCGCCGCCGGTGTGAATTTCGCCTACGCCAGCCACGGTCTCACGGTCGGGGACTACGATAACGACGGCTGGCCGGATCTGTACGTGGGGGGTTACTCCTCCCAGCGCTGCCGCATGTTTCGCAACAACGGCGACGGCACTTTCGACAACGTGACGGTGGCCGCCGGCCTGACCGCCTACCCCGACACCCGTACCGTCAGCTTCGTCGACTACGACAACGACGGCTGGCTCGACATCTTCGCTTCCCATCACGATTTCTACTCGTACAGCAATGTGATGTGGCACAACCTGGGCGATGGCACGTTTGTCAATGTCTCGGTGGAGCTGGGCCTGTCGGGAGAGTGGATCGGCGACTACTTCGGCCTGGGCTGGGCCGACTATGACGCCGACGGCGCGGTCGACCTCTTCGCTGCCGGCCACATCGACAAGTATCGCCTGTTCCGGAACCTGAATTGCCCCGGAAATTACCTGAACGTCAACCTGGTCGGCAGCCAGTCCAATCGCAGCGCCCTGGGAGCCTGGGCCACCGCCTATGCCCGCGGCCAGTCGTGGACCCGGTTTGTCACCGCCGGAAGCGGCCGCCAGGACTTCGGCAGCCTGACCCTGAAATTCGGCCTCGCATCAAACACCGATGTCGACAGCCTGGTGATCCACTGGCCGAGTGGTGGGGTTCAACGCGTCGGTCCACTGCAGGCCAACCAGACCCTGGAAATTGTAGAAGATGGGGGAGCGAGTCCGGTTTCAGATGATTTGATCGGTCGGAAGCCGGGACTCGAACTGAGTTCCTCGCCCAACCCGTTCAACCCCATGACGACCCTTCGATTTCGTCTTCCCGATCAGGCCGGGTCCGTGCGGCTGGCAATCTACGACACACGCGGCCGCCTCATCCGGCGTCTGGATGTCGTTCGAAACGCGGATTGGCAGACCATGGTCTGGAACGGCCGGACCGATGGAGGTGCCGCCACGCCGAGTGGACAGTACTTCGCGCGCCTGGATGTCGATGGGATCATCGAGGTGATCAAGCTTTCTCTCGTGAGGTGACATGTTGTTGTGCCTTTTCCGGAAAGAGGTTGTTTTGTCCAGAGGCCTGATGCTGAGCTTGTTTTTGTGGCTGGCCATCTGTTCTGCGGCCGAGGGGCAGACCAGGGGCGATCTCATCGAGGACTTCGAATCCGGAACACCGGTTCTGGTCAGCTACCCGGATCAGGATCATGA
>DAOWLV010000336.1 GCA_030643455.1 Candidatus Krumholzibacteriia bacterium
CAGGCTTTTTACACCCGTGTCGCCATGGCCGGCAACGACACACTGGCCGCTCGGCAATCCGCCCTGGCAGCCCTGCTGTTTTACCAGGATTCGGCTCAGGAATACCAGAAAAGCCTGCAGATCGATCCGGAACTCGAGGATTCAAAAAGAAGCATAAACCAGATGTACCAATCGGTAATGGCTTTGCCCGGGTTGGATCCGGCCATCGTGGAGTTCCAGCGGCGGGCGACCGAAGGCACCGGGAAAGAGAACAAGGGGCGGCGATGAAGCGATACATCAAACAGTGGGGATTGATGATCTGTCTTGTGCTGGGTGCCGTGGCGCCGCCATTCGGACCGGCGCTCAGCGAGGCTGCAACCCCGGACCCCGACCGGAAAGCTCCCCGCGTCCCCTGGATCATTGACAAGCCCTGGACGGAAATCGTCGAACAGGCGCGCTCGAACGACCAGCCGGTGCTCATTGATTTCACTGCCCACTGGTGTGGGCCCTGCCGGCTGCTGGACGTGATGGTCTTCAATGAAAAAGCGGTCATCGCCGAACTGGCCGAGGTGGTGACCTTCCAGGTGGACATCGACAAGCCGGAGTATGCCTCCCTGAAAACGGCCTTCGAGGTCGAGCTGTTGCCCACTCTCGTGTGGTGCAACACCGCGGGTGAAGAGATCGACCGCTTCACGGGGTACCGTTCCTCGGATGAATTCCTGGAGATCGTCCGCTCCTGGCGGGATAACCGGACCATCGACCGGATGCTTGCCGACCGCAAGGCGGCCTCTCCCGAAGATCCTGAAGTGCTGCTGTATCTGGCCCGCCGGCATGCCGAACGAGGTCAGGACCACGAGGCGGACGTGCAGTACCGTCGCCTGATGAATCTGCGGCACAAGGCCGACACCAGGACGGTCGCCCGTGGCATGCTGGGTCTGGCCGAACTCGAGGACAAGGCCGGCCGCAAAGACAGATCCGACCGTCTGGTCGCTCAGGCCGTCGCTCTCTACACCACACCCGATCCTGACCAGGAAGCCCTCGCCTACCGGACCGAGGGCCTGATGGAGATCGCCCATTTCCAGGAAAGCCGGGGCGACACCCTGGGGGTTCTGGAGACCTACCGCACCATGGTTCAGCTGGACGACCGGGAGGTACTGGGTCTCGACGGGTTCGCGCGCACGGCCGTCGACGCGGGGGTGGATCTCGAGGAGGCGACGCGATGTGCGCTACGGGCCATGGTGTTCAGCGACAAGGACGCCCGGATCATCAGCACGCTCGCGGAGACCTATTACCGGAGGGGCATGTACACCAAGGCGATCCGCTGGATCAATCTGGCCATCGAACGTGATTCTGCCGACACCCGATACCGTGACCGTCTGGTGGCCTATGAAGCGGCCAAGGCCGGCAACACGAGGAAATATTGAGTCATTTCCGGGTAAAAAGAGGACCGGCCCCGTATAACGTGACCGGTCCAACGGCATGCCGGTGGGGGATTGGAGGGAGATACCGACAGGCCGTGAAATTTTGATGTCGAGCAAGCTGTGGGCCCCTTTTTTTGGAGCCTCTCATATAGAAATGATAGAGTAAATCACCACCAAGAGCAATGGAAAAGTCCTTTATTCTGGCAATTATTACGGTCGAAATATAGAAATTGGCCTATTAAATTACCTTTAAGGGCTAAAAAGTATCACAAAAGAGGGAGAAATGTAAAACCCGTGATTTTCACTCCCGCCAGGCTCAATTCAGGGTCGGGGAGTGGGATTTTCGGAGAAGGACATGATCCCTCCCCGAAAAGTTTTTGACAACCAGATTACAAAACCACCTCAGGAATTGTCCCCGGCCTTCAATTTGTAGAGGTAGTAGGACAACGGAATCACCACCACCGTCAGCACCGTCGAAAGAAGCGAACCCATCATCAGCGAAATGGCCAGGCCCTGGAAGATGGGGTCGAAGACCATCACGAACGAGCCGGTGACCACGGTTCCGGCCGTCAGGGCGATGGGCAAAAATCGCACGGCGCCCGCTTCGATGACCGCTTCCTTCAATTCAAGTCCGTCCTTCAGCCGCGCTTCGATGAAGTCGACCAGAAGCACGCTGTTGCGGACCATGATGCCGGCCAGGGCTATCACGCCGATCATCGACGTCGCGGTAAAAAATGCGCCGAACATCAGGTGGCCGGGGATGATGCCCACCAGCGTCAAGGGGATGGGAATCATCATCAGGATCGGCACGGTGAAGTTCTGGAACATGCCGACGATCAGAAGATAGATGATTATCAGCACCACCGCGAAGCTGATCCCCAGGTCGCGGAACACCTCATAGGTGATGTGCCACTCGCCGTCCCATTTCATGGCGTAGCCTTCTTCGGTCAAAGGCTGAACCGTGGAGAACTGTTCGATCTGGGTGCCGTCCGGCATGGTCAGTTCGGCGATCTTCTTTTTCATGTCGAGGATCGCGTACACCGGCGACTCCAGTTCGCCGGCCACGTCGGCCGTCACGTAGACCACCGATTTCAGGTTGCGGCGGTGTCGGCTCTTGTAATTGACCGATTCCTTCACCTTCACGACGTCGGACAGGGGGATCAGCGTACCGGCCTGGCTGTGGATGTACAGGTCCCTCAGGGTCTGCGCGCTGGAACGGTCGGCCAATGGCAGCCGCACGTTGATGGGCACCGGCTCGGCCGCGGCGTCCATGTGCACCCGTCCGCCGTCGAAACCGTTGAGCGCCACGTTGAGGGTCATGCTGACCTGCTGGGTGCTGACGCCCCGCACCGCGGCGCGGTCGGTATCGACGACCATTTCGTAACGTGTCTGGTCATCTTCGACGTACCAGTCGATGTCCACCACGCCGGGCGTGCTGGCGAAGATTTCCCTGATCTGGCGGGCTGCCTCGATCCGGCCCTCGAAGGTGGGGCCGTAGACCTCGGCGACCAGGGTCGACAAAACCGGCGGGCCTGGCGGCACTTCGACGATCTTCACCGCCGCTCCAAAGGGGGCGGCCATTTCCATGATCGGACCGCGTACCCGCTTGGCCAGGTCGTGGCTCTGGGCGCTGCGCTGCGATTTGTCCACCAGGTTGACCTGGATGTCGGCCACGTTGGGGCCCTGGCGCATCATGTAGTGGCGGACCAGGCCGCTGAAGTTCACTGGCGCGGCGATGCCGCTGTAGATCTCGTAGTCCATAACCTCGGGAACGGTGGCCAGGTAATCACCGATCTGGCGGGCCAGCTGGGTGGTGGATTCAAGGGTCGTGCCTTCGGGCGTGTCGATGATGACCATGAATTCACTCTTGTTGTCCAGGGGAAGCATCTTGACCTGCACCGTGCGGGTCACGAACAGGAAGGATGAAGCCACCGTCAGGCCCGCAACGATCAGCAGGGCAATGACACCCTTGCGCGGCGACTCGATCAGGGGTCTGACGACCTTGTTGTATCCCCTGTAAATTGGTGTCTGGTGCAGGCTGTAGCTGTCGGTGCCTTCGCCGGCCATCGTGCCATCGCCATCCATGTCCTCGCGCCATTGCTGTTTCGGCTTGAGCAGACGCACCGCCAGCCAGGGTGAGATGGTCAATGCCACCATCAGGCTGAAGATCATGGCCAGCGAGGCGCCGACGGGCATGGGCTTCATGTAGGGACCCATCAGTCCGCGGACGAACGCCATGGGCATCATCGAGGCGATCACCGTCAGGGTCGCCAGGATGGTGGGGTTGCCGACCTCCTTGATCGCCTCCAGCGCGGTCTTCAGCGAGTTGTTGCCCTTCATCTGGAAATGTCGATGCATGTTTTCGACGATGATGATGGTGGCGTCGATCACGATACCTGTCACCAGTATCAGCGCGAACAGGGTCACCCGGTTCAGGGTGTAGCCCATGATGTAGTAGATGAACAGCGTCATGCTGAACGTGGTCGGGATGGACAGGAAGATGATCGTCGCCCCGCGCCACCCCATCGCCAGGAACACCACGACCACGGCCAGGAAGATGGCCAGGCCCAGGTTGGAAATCAGGCTTTCGGCCTTGTCCTTGGCCGTCGCGCCGAAGTTGCGGGTCACGGTGATGTTGACGTCTTCAGGGATCAGGGTGCCCTTGAGGCGATCCACCTTGGCCAAGACAGATTCGGACACCCGGGTAGCGTCGCTGCCGATGCGCTTGGCGATGGAGATGGTGACC
>DAOWLV010000113.1 GCA_030643455.1 Candidatus Krumholzibacteriia bacterium
GGCATCGTGGCCGCCCTGCTCATCGGCGGCGTGGTCTGCACGGCCCTGTCCATGAGCGGCGGATTCATCAGCGATCTGAAGATCGGTTACTGGCTGGGAACCACGCCACGGGTCCAGCAGCAGTGGAAGTTCCTGGGCACGCTCTTCTCCGCGGCCGCTGTCGCGGGGGTGATCATGCTGCTGAACGACACCTACGGTTTCGGTGAGGCGACCGCCGCCAAACCCAACCCGCTGGAAGCGCCCCAGGCCAGTGCCATGGCCGCGGTGATCCAGCCGTTGATGACCGGTGACCCGGCTCCCTGGCTACTTTATCTGGGCGGCTGTTTCATGGCCCTGATTCTCGAATGGGTCGGCGTTCCGCCCCTGGCCTTTGCCCTGGGCATGTACCTGCCCCTGCACCTGAACACCCCCATCCTGGCCGGTGGTCTCGTTTCCTACTTCGTGACCAAGGGCGGCAGCGAACAGGTCCAACGGGCTCGCAAGGAAAAGGGAACGCTGATGGCCTCCGGGTTCGTGGCCGGCGGCGCCATCATGGGCGTTGTAGCGGCACTGGTGCTGTTTTTCGGCAAGATGCTCGTCAGCGACGACTGGACCCGCACGCTGCATGACGGCACGGTGGTCAACAACGAGGGCTGGTCGGTGGTTCACGCGCTGAACATGCACGGTTGGGTCGAGGGGAATCCCTGGTCGGCGGTGCTGGCCCTGGTTCTCTTTTTCGGCGTGTGTTTCTATCTTTACAAGGGAGCCCGGAACGCGGCGTCCGATTGACGTCCTTGATAACCCTTGAATCCTACCGGGCCGCCGCTCTGGTCATCCAGATTCCGGCGGCCCTCTTTCGGTGGAGCGGGAAATGAACTGTCCGTGCGGATCCGATCACCAGTATGACGATTGCTGCCTCCCTGTCATTAGGGGTGAACGGTCCGCCGCCACCGCCGAGGAGCTGATGCGCGCCCGTTACACGGCCTATACCCAGGTGGAGATGGATTTCCTGAAGAACTCCTTGCATCCGGATTTCCGCAAGGATGAAGATGGTGACGGCGCCCAGGACTGGGCCGAGAACAGCGAGTGGCACGGTCTGGAGATCCTTGCCTGTGAAGCCGGCGGTCCGAACGACGAAATTGGACGGGTCGAATTCGTGGCCAGTTACACCTACGACGGCGAAGACAAGCAATACCACGAGGTGGCCGCGTTTGGCCGGTCGGAGGGGGCCTGGAGGTTTACCGAGGGCCGGCCCGGGGTCAAGAAACCTGTGGTCAGGGATGAACCCAAGACGGGTCGCAACGATCCCTGTCATTGCGGAAGCGGCAAAAAATTCAAACGCTGCTGCGGACGGTGACCCAATGCGGCGTCTGGTTTCCGGCCTGCTGCTCCTGTCCCTGCTTGGGATGGGGTTCGTTGCCGGGGCCCAGGCCCGGGAAGCCGACGCGGCTTCCGATTCGGTGGCGGTCACCGAGGCCGAGGAGGACGGGGGCGGCTTCTGGCTGACCCGGGTCCTGAAGACACTCTTCGGGCGCAGCGCAAAGAAGGAAGAGGATCTGGACGGCAAGTCGGTGGAACTGGTGAGCCGATACGCGGCCTATATTGGCAAGCCGATCGAAGTGATCATCGTTCACCAGGTCGCCCGGTTCGACTCCTCCTGGGATGATGATCACGGGTCGAGCCAACAATTCCTCAACTCCGTCACCAAGCCAATCCATTCCTACACCAAGGACCGCCTGATCCGGGATTATCTCCTGTTCGAACAGGGCCAACTTGTGGATCCCTTCCTGCTGGCCGATACCGAACGCATGCTCCGCGAACTGGATTTCATCAACGATGTCAGGATCCGCATCGTGCCGCTCATGGGAAAAACCGGATCGGTGGTGATTGTCATCGAAACCCAGGACCGGTGGCCCTTCGGCATCACGGGCAAGATCAAGGATCCCGACCGGTATGACGTGAACCTGTTTTTCTCCAATCTCGGGGGCTACGGGGTCCGCCTGGAAAACAAGTTGATCTACCGAGGCGACCTGGAGCCCAACCTCGGCTACCAGGGTATTCTGAGCAAACGGAACATTCGGGGGTCCTTCGTCGATCTGGGGGTGCTGTACGAGGATTCGTGGGAAAAGCTGTCCCGGATGGCCGAAATCCAGCGTCATCTGATCCACCCCGGGATCAAGTTTGTAGGCGGTGCCAAGTGGGAATACACCGATGTCCGGAACAGCGGGGATATTCCGTTAAAGTTCGAACTGACGGACACCTGGGTGGGCCGCACCATACTCCTGAGCAAGGCCAGCTCGACCGAGAAGTCGGCGCGCCCCCTGCTGGTTCCCGCGGTGAGGTTCCAGAAGTTCGATTTCATTGAGCGGCCCGTGGCCAAGCCCGATTCCAATGCGGCCTTTCTCAATACCAGGGATTATCTCCTCGGATTGACCTTCCAGAGGTTGAAACACTACAAGACGAATTTGCTTTTCAAGATGGGAGAAACCGAAGATGTTCCTGCGGGTTTCACGGTCAAGCTGACCGGCGGCTACCAGGATCGAGAATTCTACGACCGCACCAGCGCATTTTTCCAGACGGCCTATCTTACCACCCGCAACCGGGGCGATATCCTCCTGGGTTTTGTCGATGTGGGGGGATACTTCCATGACTACGTATTCGAAGACGGTTCGTTGAATGTGGGAGGTACCTACATCACCCGCCTGATGGGCGGCTCCCGTTACAGGTTCCGTTTCTATTCGTTTTTGACCTACACCTCGGCCTTCAACCGGAACCGGGAAGGTGCGCTGGTGCTTGGCAACAAGACCGGACTGAGGGGTCTGGAGGATAACCTGGTGCGGGGCAACAAGCGAGTGATCCTGAAGTTGGAATCGCGCATGTTCACTCCCTGGAGGATGATGGGGTTCAAGTTCATGGTCTTCGGTTATGCGGATGTCGGAACAGTTGGTGGCGAGGGCGATCATCTCCCAGCAAAGAAAATCTATTCGAGCGTCGGGCTGGGTTTCCAGTTCGAAAATCCCGAACTGGTGTTGCCAGCAACCCAGATACGCATCGGTTTCCTGAACAGTATCGATGAAAATGGCCTGGCGCTGGGCTTCAAGCTCGGCTCCGTTGAAAATCCCGTGATCGGAATGCCGAGCACCAAGCCAGGGGGCTTCGCAATCCGATGACATATGCCGGAAAGGACGTTCGAACGATGCGCCAGATCTGGATCAATAAAACGGGCGAGGTGGATGTCCTCACTGTCCGCGAAGTTGCCCGGCCCGATCCCGGGCCCGGACAGGTGCGGGTTCGCGTCGAGGCCGCGGGAGTCAATTTTGCCGATGTGATGATGAGACGGGGGCTTTATCCCGATGCCCCGAAACTGCCGGCGGTGGCTGGTTACGAGGTTTCCGGCACGGTGGACGCCGTTGGCTCCGGGGTGGAGGATGAACTCGACGGGACTGCAGTGGTGGCCATGTGCAATTTCGGAGGATACAGCGAATTCGTCTGTTTGCCACGGGAACAGGTTTGGATTCGGCCAACTGAGGTCACGGCGAAGGCCGCGGCCGCTTTGCCCGTCAATTACCTGACGGCCTGGCAGATGGTTCGGGTCATGGCGCCGGTATCCGCTGGCGACCTGGTGCTGGTCCATTCCGCCGCCGGCGGCGTTGGCCAGGCGGTCATCCAGCTTTGCCGGCTGGCCGGAGCCAGGGTCATCGGTTCGGCTTCGCCGGCCAAGCACGATTTCCTGCGGGAACAGGGCCTCGAACACGTATTCGATTCCCGCCAGGCCGATTTTGCACAGGAAATTATGACCTTCACGAAAGGTCGTGGAGTGGACGTCGCCCTGGAACCCCGCCACGGCCGCTGGATCATGGAAAGTTACGACAGTCTGGCGAAATGCGGCCGGTTGGTCCTGTTCGGTTTTTCCAGTGCCGCTGTGGGCAAGCGGTCTGGTATCCTGTCGTCGTTGCGAACCTTGGCCGGGGTTCCGTGGCTCAAGCTGAACCCGATCCGGTTGATGAACGACAACAAGTCCATTGCCGGGGTGAATCTGGGCAGGATGTGGGATCAGGGGGAGCGGACCTCGCTCTGGATGGACGAGTTGCTCGAACTGCTGGCTGCCGGGGATATCGCCCCGGTGATAGACACCGTTTATTCGTTTGATGACGCGGGGCAGGCCCACCGTCGTCTGGAAGACCGCTTGAACGTCGGCAAGGTGATTCTCGTGCCCGGAAAGGTGGCCTCCGCGTGAAAATTTCCGCCGCCATCATCACCCTGGACGCCGCATCGGATCTGGATCGTTGTCTGGCGTCCCTGTCCTTCGCCGACGAGATCATCGTGCTGGACCAGGGCAGCCGCGACGAAACCGCCGAAGTATGCGCCAGGCACGGGGCGGTCGTGCACCAGACCGAGTGGCTTGGCTTCGGCCCCACCAAGCAGAAGGCCGTCGACCTGTGCCGCAACCGGTGGGTGCTGAGCATCGATTCGGATGAACAGGTGACGCCGGAACTTCAGGCCGCCATCGAGACCTTGCCCGACCAGCCCGACGAGGCCGCCTTCATGGTCAACCGGTTGAGCCGGTTTCTGGGCAAGTGGATCCGGCATTGTGGTTGGCACCCCGAATACGTGACGCGCCTGTTCGACCGCAACCGGGCGGGATTCAACGACAAGCCGGTGCACGAATCGATCATTGCCGAAGGAGATGTAGGCCGGTTGGATGGTCTGCTCCGGCACTACACCTACGAGACGATGGAACAGTACATCGACAAGCTGAACCGCTACACTTCGCTGGCTGCCGAGGAAATGCACCTGGCGGGCCGGTCGACAAGCCTGCTGGGTGCCGTGATCCGGGCCAAGGTGGCTTTCTTGCGGATGTGGCTGGTCAAGGGGGGGATCCTGGACGGCCTTCCCGGCACGGTGCTCTGCCTGGCATCCAGCTTCTATGTCCTGAGCAAGTACACCAAGCTCTGGCGGATGGGGCGCATTTGAAGGTGTTGGTCGCAAGAACGGACCGACTGGGTGACCTGGTCCTTTCGCTTCCGGTCTTCGAGGATATCAAGGCCCGGCGGCCGGACTGGCAGGTACACGCCATGGTGGCGCCGGGGTCGGTGCCCCTGGTAGAGAATGATCCCCATATCGACGCGGTCTGGACCTGGACCGGGTCCGAGACGGATGATGAACTGGAGGATCTGACCGACAGGCTTCGCCAGGAACGATTCGACGCGGGGGTGATCCTCCAGTACCGGACAGGAGTGGCCCGTCTGATGAAGAGGGCCGGGATCCCGAAAAGGTACGGACCGCTTTCCAAAAGGTCGAGTTGGTTTCTGTTGAATCGGGGGTCATGGCAGTCCCGTTCCCGTGGCCGAAAACATGAAATGGAGCACAACCTGCTTCTGGCCAGGCGTCTCACCGGGGGTGCGTTGCCCTGGTTCGGGAAACGGAACCATGAGTTTCCGGAGCCACGGCTTCATCTGACCAGCGGTCAGCAGGAGATCGGGCGAGCCTTCCGCCGGGATGAAGCTTCCGGGACCGAAACACTGGTTTTTGTCCATCCCGGTTCCGGCGGTTCGGCGCTGGACTGGGAACCCTCGCGCTTCGCCGGGGTTGCCAACGCCCTGGCGCGTCAGCCGGGATGGCGCGTATTCATTACCGGATCCGCCGCGGACAGCGAGACCTTCGCCGCGGTCGCCGGCCATCTCGACGAGGGAATCGGTCTTCTGCTGGACAGGTTCTCGCTACGGGAATTCATGGGAGTCCTGGCCGCCGGGGACCTCTTCATCGGCCCTTCGACCGGTCCCTTGCACATGGCCGCGGCGGTGGGCTGCGCGACCGTCGGCCTGTTTCCGCCCGTGGTCACCATGAGCCCGGAGCGCTGGGGACCACGCGGCTCCTTGAGCCGGGCCCTGGTTCCTCCGGTGGACTGCCCGGCCCGGCGGATCTGCCTGGAAGAAAAATGCATTCTTTACAATTGCATGACTCGGATCTTTGATGAGGAAGTAGTGGAGGCGGCCCTCGAGGTCGTCCAAAGGAAAAGAAAGCTGGAGGAATGATCTTGAAGCTGCGGATTGAAGTCCTGGTTCTGACAGTGTCGTTTTTGCTGGCCCTGGCTGTCCTTCCATCAGTCGAGCGTCTGGGCGGGTATGGTTGCGGAAAAGCACTGGCCCAGGAGGGTGAAGTCGGACCCGCAACTGCCATCCACGAATTGATGGGGCAAGCCAAAAAGCTGGGTGCCAAGGGACAGCTTCCCCATACCTGGTGGAACCTCGATTCGCGCCTCGACGAGGCCGAAAAAAGCGGGGCCACTCCGGAGCAGTGGGCCCTTCTCGAGACCGAGGCCCGCCGCCTGGTCAACGCGGCGGCGTTCATCAAGGAAATGCGTAGCCAGAAAAGCGGCATGGAGGCCCTTTTGGGTCGCTTCGACCAGGCCCTGGAAGAAATCGGGACCTTGTCGGGGGTTGAAATGGATCCCGTGCTGAGCGGGACGGATCTGGCCCGGGATCTGGTCGACAAGATGAATGAAGAGAATTTGCAGCGTCAGTTCCTGGTCGATTCCCTGACGGTGACCAACCGCCGGTTCTCTGAACTGGTGGGAGGTCGAACCGCGGCCCAGGATTCCCTGATAACCGCCTTGCAGGTGGAGGTCAGTTCGCTGCGCCGCCAGCTGTGGGAGACCGAACTGCGAGTTGGTGTCGCCGAGGCCGACCGTTCCGCCGCCGAATCCGTGCTCACGAAAAAGCAGGAACATGATGCTGCCATTGCCGCGGTCCGCTCGTTATTCACGGCCGAGGAGGGTGAAGTCCTCATCACGGCCACCGGCGAAGTGGTCATGCAGGTTTACGGAATTTCCTTCGGTGTGGGCAGCGCCTCCTTGAGCCCGGGACAGGACGACCTGGTGGCAAAGATCGTTGCGGCGATCCAGATGTTCCCCGCCGCCGAGATCAGCGTGGAAGGCCATACCGACGACACCGGAGGTTATGACGCCAACCTGAGGTTGTCGAGGCGCCGCGCCGAGACGGTGGCCCGCCTTCTGGAGCAGAAACTCGGTAGTGGTGAGCAAAGCATTGCCACCGAAGGGTTCGGACCGGACAAGCCCATCGCCCTGAACAGCACAACCGAAGGGCGGGCCATGAACCGGCGTATCGATGTGGTTGTCGCAACAGTTCCGTAAGTACGGGATTCTTCATCAGATGACCGAATCATGAGCCCTGAAACAAGATATAAATTGACTGAATAACCGACCCAACTGATATTTCCCGCTCACCGTCTTGCCGGGGCAAATGGTTTCAAATTGTTGTTCCCTTGAAACCGAGGCTCCTTTTTTGCCAATCTTGAACAGGGGGAATCCCATGCTGACATTCCTGGGTCAAGCCGAAGCCGGCCAGCAGACCGCCGCGGCCGCCGAATCCGTAACCGATCCCACCATGTGGATGAACATGCTTCAGTACCTGAAGGACAGCGGCCCGGCCATCGGGATGCAGATCCTGGGCGCTATCGCCATCCTGCTGGTGGGTCGTTTTATCGCCGGAGCTTTGCGTAAGGGCGTCGAGAAGGTCATGACCAGCCGAGGTGTGGATGTAAGCCTGACTGGTTTTATCGGCAGCCTGATCTACTTCGCCATCATGGCCTTTACCATCATTGCGGTGATCGGCCGGTTCGGTGTGCAGACCACCAGTTTCATTGCGATCCTCGGTGCCGCCGGTTTCGCGATCGGTATGGCCATGCAGGGAACGCTGGGCAATTTTTCCTCCGGCGTGATGCTTCTGCTGTTCCGGCCGTTCAAGGCCGGTGACTTTATCGAGGCCGCGGGGGTCAAGGGCAAGGTGGTCGAGATCGCCATCTTCTCAACCACCATGTCCACGCCCGACAACATCAAGATCACCGTGCCCAACGGAGCCCTTTTCGGGGATGTCATCAAGAATTACAATGGCTACGATACCCGTCGGGTGGACATGGTCATGGGCATCGGCTACGGATCGGATCACAACAAGGCCATGCAGATCCTGGCCGATCTGGCCAAGAACGACAGCCGGGTCCTGGGCGATCCCGAAACGACCATCGCGGTCAGCGAACTGGCCGATTCGAGCGTGAACATCATTTTCCGGCCCTGGGTGGCTTCCGCCGATTACTGGGGAGTCTATCTGGACATGCACAAGGCCGTGAAAGAAGCCTTCGATGCCGCTGGAATTGAAATTCCCTTCCCGCAGACGGTCGTTCATCTGGAAAAAAAGGAAGCCTGAGCTTCGGGTTTTCATGGAATTGGACTGACACCCCTTGATTTTTTGGGACGAAGGGCCGCCACATCGTGTGGCGGCCCTTCTCGGTTTCCGGGCCCCTCCGCCATCCATGGCTCCGGGGTCCTCCAAACGCCCAAAAATCAA
>DAOWLV010000020.1 GCA_030643455.1 Candidatus Krumholzibacteriia bacterium
CCCGAGGTACCTTTTCCCCTTCGCCAAGGCAATCCTACACATGATCGGCACTCGTATTTTCATCCCGATTTTCCTGGCGGCCCTGACGGTTCTGCCTCTTCCCAGCTTGGGAAGCGAGGATCCTGATAACTCCGAACCCGCTCCCGAAATCAGCCTGACCACGGCCTGTTTAAACGGTCTGACCATGGTGACACTCCGGAACACCGGCGGCGCCATGCCCGAAGCCGGTCTTTTCGAAGTGGTTTTCTCCGATGGAGAACGGGACACCCTTCTAATCAGGGCGGGCGCAGGCGCTTCGGTTACCTGCCGGCTGAGCAATATCCATGGCGGGGCGACAATCACGAACAAGAAGTGGGGACTCACCGCGACCGCCGACGATTGCCTGCTGAACACCTTCAGCAATCTTCTGGCCCATTTGAACCTGGGAAGCCTGATCCCATCGCCCCTGGGCAGCCAGGATATTACCGTTTGCACTTACACGATCTACATCAGCAATTTCAAATACGACACCCCGACTTTCGAACTGGTCCGGACCGATGGAGATCTGGTCCTGAAATACGTATTTCGCAATATTCGCGGGGACGTCAAGGCGACCGGCAGCAGCTGGGCGTGCGCGGACATCAACGGGAATTTCAAGGTGGCCGCCGTCGTTTCGGAAACGGCCATCGTCATCGACGAAGGCGGGGCGCCCGAAGTGTCACTTGGCGCCACCAGAACTTCGGTCCAGGGCCTCGATGTGAATATTGCCGGGAGTCTCGGTTTTGTTGCCGATTGGATCCTCGATCTTTTCAAGGACACCCTCACCAGGGAAATAAACCACGCCATTGAGGCCGAGCTCAACGCGCTGGCGGGATCCGACCTCAGCAGTCTGGTGATCGTCCACTCTGACTGTGGGGATACTGATTAGTCCTGCGGGTAGGTGATGCCGGAAAATATCAGATAATTTCAGTCTTGATTTTACATTTCGGGAAAACTTGATACAATATTCGTCGATCCCATCGCACCCAACCATGAGTGACTCGAGGAAACCATGTCAGAAACCGAAGCCACACCCAAACACCTCTGGATCATCGGCATCATCACGTTGCCCTGGAACATGATGGGAGCCTTCGACTACCTCATGACCCAGACCAAAAACGAGGCCTATCTGGCCCAGTTCGAGCCGGCGCAACTCGACTACTTCTACAGCTTTCCGACCTGGGTTGTGTTTTTCTGGGCTCTGGCGGTGTGGAGCAGTGTCCTGGGCAGCGTTCTGCTGATGATGAGGAAGCGTCTGGCCGTGCCGGTGTTCATGGTGTCCCTTGGCTCGATGGTCATCACCGCGATCTACAACTACGGGTTCTCCAAGGGCATGGAAATGATGGGCTTCACCGGATTCGTGTTCACCGTGGTGATCTTCTTAGTGGCGCTCGGCTTGGTGCTGTATTCAAGAGCAATGCGCATACGGGGCGTGCTCTCCTGATCAGGTCATTTGACCTACAAAATGAAAGTCCGTACCTTTTTTCAAAACCCTGTGTTTGCTAATGACATCATTGATCGGCAACGAAATATTCAGGTGGGGCAGTGACCGAAGAGATGGATTGAGCCCTCTTTTCGGACAAACCGGAGGAACTCATCATGAGATCGTCTCTGCCCAGTACCACGTCATTTCTTCTTCTAGCACTTTTCCTGCTGATTCCCATGGCCGCCTCTGCCGAATGCTCGGACCACGAAATAACTGCGGTCATGATCCTGGGACAGGTTTACCCGGCCAATGAGCAAGCTTTCGAAACCTTGTCGGTTTACCCGGTGGGTGAGCACACTTTCCCGTCTTATGATGAGCTCTGGTCCGTCCTCCGCAAATACGTGGATTGCGATTTCGTGCTCCTAGGCCCATATGTGGGTCAGTACCTACACATTTTATGCATGCCGAATGTTTCTGAATCCTCTGCAATCTTTGACTATCGCACTGGTCAGATGCCCTTCCTGGGCACGTTGAGTTCGTCGGACGTGGGTCAGGTGCTGGTCCCCGAGGAATCGACTCACGACTGGTCCATGGTCGAGGGCGACCCGGCGGCAGATCCGATTCAGATCGAGCTCTTCCGCGACTCTGATCTGTATTGGTTTATTCCGGAGAACGATTTTGTGGACCTGGTCATGGCCGAACTGCGCCAGACCGACGTGGTGCACAGCTTCGCCCAATGCGGTGATTATACCGTGACGATTTTCCCCTACACTCCCACGGTGAGCCCTGTTGATCCGTACGTGGCCAAGGCCGTGGTCATGATCAACGGAACCTGCGGGGAACCCTGGAACGGTCAACCGGTGCCCGTGGACAACCAGATTTGGGGTTCGGTTAAGAGCCTCTATCGGTAGCTTGTTGAGGGTCACGGTAATTATGTTTGGTCGGTGTGGGCCTCCAGGTTGGACCCTGGATCACTAACTCATTTGTTTTCAAGAGGTTGCTCTTCAAAAGTGCCCCCAGGGGCACTTTTGGGAGCTATTTTGTTTGTTTTCAATGTCATCAAAAAACGCCCCCCGGGGGGCGTTTTTCGCAGTGATATTTTTTATCCGTACAATTTCATAGGCACAACCAAAAGAGCCTACCTGAGAAGCGACACCTTCCGCGCCTCCGCGCCCGACTGTGTCTCCAGAAGGATCACATAAGTACCTGACGGTACCGCGCGACCTGCCGCGTCCTGTCCATTCCAAACGACAGAGTGCTGGCCTTCAGCATAGGTGCGGTCTGCGAGTACATCGAGCAACCGGCCGGTCAGATCGTATACCCCGATTTCTGCCCACCCGGCGCGCTCCAGCGAAAACGTGATCGTCGTCTGGGGATTGAAGGGATTGGGCCAGGCCTTGAGAGTGACACCCTGTACCGCGGGCAGGGAAACCGGGCTGCTGTTGTTGATTTCAACCCGATCGGCGTAGATGTCCGGAACGTAGAGAGCATTGCGGTCGTCGGGCCAGGCGATGATGACTCCCCCGGCCCCGAGCACCAGGTTGGGCCGATCCTGGTTGCCACTGGCGATGCAAACAGCCTGGCCATTGACCAGGAGTTGAGGCTGGCCGTCCGCGTCCAGGTGTTGCACGTAGATATCCTCGCGACCTTCACCCTGGCGGTTGTCCTCCCAGGCGACCACGGCTCCACCCTGGCCATCGCTGATCAAGCGGCTATCACGCTGGGCGTCGGGAGCCATGCACACAGGAGCTCCGTCGTGTTGCCAGGCCGTGCTGCCATCGGCAAGCACACGCTGGGCGTAGATGTTCAGATCCCAGGGTGGACCTGAAGCGATCCGGTAATCGAACCAGCTGACAATGGCCCCGCCCTGTCCATCCGTGCAGATGGACGGCCGATACTGGCTGTTGGCGGCGGTGCACAGGGCCACGCCGTTGCCTGTCCAAAGGGAGGCCCCGGTCGTCGCGTCCAGTTTCTGGGCGTAGATGTCGTAGTCGCCCCCGCGCTGGTCACGCCAGGAAAGGATGGGGTTCCCGTCATTCGACCTGAAGATCACGGGCGTGTTCTGGTTGCCGTCTGCCGCAACCACCACCACACCGTCGGTCTCCCAAAGCGCCACCCCGTCGGGACCGAGGCGCTGCGCGTGCAGGTCGTTCACGTCGATCTGGTTATCGGACCAGACCAGGAAGACGCCGCCCTGGCCATCAGGGCAAAGAGTGGGGCTGCCCTGATTCCAGTCCAAGAGGATGATCGGCATGGGCGCCCCGCTGTTCCACAGGGCCTGGCCGTCGCTGTTTAGACGTTGGCCATACAGGTTGTTGAAGATGGGATCGTCGTTCTTGTCCTGCCAGACGATGATCACGCCGCCGGCCCCATCACTGCACATCGAGGGCTCATCCTCGTTGCCGACACCGATGGCAACGGCCACACCATTGGCCGCCCACAGGGGAGCGCCGTCCCCGTCCATGCGCTGGCAATAGATGTCGCGTTGCCGGAAGCTGAAGGGCCGGTTGTCCTGCCAGACGACAAAAGCCCCGCCCTGGCTGTCGGAAACCATCGGGATGACGCCGCAAGTACCATCGCTGCTGTGGTAGAGAGCCTGGTCTTCAGCGGCGTTGCAGACCACGCGGCCACCCTCGAGCCAGACGGGATTGCCGTCGGCGTCGAGGCGCTGCAGGTAGATGTCGGTCTGGCCGGCCCGGTCGTCCTCCCAGGCGATGAGGGCGCCGTCCTGGCCGTCGGTGACGATGAAAACATCGTATTTCTCACCAGGTACGGTGCTGACCGGGACGTTGACCAAGGGGTCGCCCGGCCAGGATGCGCCGGCGATGGAAGCGGCCAGGAGGGCCGGGATGGCAAAAAAGGTGATCCGATGCAGAGGCATGGTGGCAACCTCAACACTGGGGTGGTCGGCGATGATTCTTGATTCTAGCATACCAGCCGCGGATTGAGTGGTGGCAAACGTATCGGATGGATAATTCGGCAGGGAAAGGGCTGCGGCGCGTCTGAAAGAAACAAAACAAGTCAAACGAGGAGCGACCTCACGATGCGTTAGGCGGGCGTCGCCGGTAGTCTTCTGGAAAAGAAAGGAAGCCGAAAACTCTACTTTGGAAATGTCCATTTGAAAACGAAGCTTACGCCTCCCGACGTTGAAATTATGCCGGATAGATTTTTTTAGGGACACAGGTCAACGAACCAGTACGACGCGTTGCTGCGCGGCCAAGCCCCGTTGGGTCCGAAGTTCGACCAAGTACACACCCGAAGCAGCACTACCACCATCATCGGTCCTACCGTCCCAGCTCATGAAATGAACACCAGCTTCACGGCTCCCTCCATCCAGTCTGCGGACCAGCCTGCCGTCAGGGCTGAAGATCGAAAGGCTCAAGGGCCCCGCTTTGGGTAAAGTGCAGGCGAGGGTGACCATGGGATTGAAGGGGTTTGGGAAGGCTGAAAGGGATAGGCCAACCGCAGGCAGTGTCCCGTCGATGGAAGATGTTTCTTCGTATTGAATGGAGAAGAGATCGCCACCATTGCCCATCTCGTTCGCGTGCACGTGTTTTCCGCAGGCCGTGACCAGAAAACCGCCACTGCTTTGGTTGCAGATATCGACACTGTAGATGGAGCCGGGAGCATCCACCGTGAAAACCGGTGTTGAATTGTCGCGGGAAAAGACATGGATCTCATGGTTTGTGTTGAATTGGCTGCCCCAGGATCCAATGACGAAAAAATCTCCCTGGTCGGTAACGGCGATATCAACAGGAATGTCCTGGTATTCTCCACTCGACTGAATGTAATCGTATGTCCAGAGCAGTGTGGATGTCTGCGGGTTGAAGCACTGAATAACATTTCCGTCGTAGCTAGTCGGATACCAGCCGACGGCAAGTGTGTTCCCATTCTCCGAGAAGGTGCACTGCCTCAGGATACGGCCGCCACCGCTCACTGTCATCTTTTCCAGGTATGTGAAACCGGTCCACTCCCAGACCAGCAATGAAGAGAAGCCCGCGGCGACAAGATTGCCATCGCCAGAAAGGCCGAGCGGTGCAGAGTTGGCTCCACCATTGCCCTCCCAACGCAGATTACCTGTGGCGGACTGGATCACATAGATCGGGCGACCAACCCGCAGTGCAACTATGGCACCATTCCCACTTATCTCCATGCTTCGGTAGTATTCCCCACTGCCAGAGTCGAAGCTCGAGAGTTGGTTGCCCGTAGCCGCGTCGTAGCAAAGAATGCGGCAGAAGTCTGCTATATTCACAGCGACGGCGACAACCTCGCCATGATCCGAGACGCAGATAAGAGCACCGCCGGACAAACAATCACTAATGTCTGCACTCCAGACCGGGATCTCCGAATCGCCGGACCAGCAATGGACAGTCATGCCATTGATCTCGCTGTTGGTCATGACACTTGCGTGGATGGGTTCCCACTTGGCGCCGTCGGAGATGCTTACTTCGTTGGACATGAACCACAGATGCGTGCCGTCTCCCCAAGTCTCGTGCAACTCCACACCGTCGAAAGGTGAGTGCTTGGCATTGGAGACGATGCGTTCTCCATCTAAGAAGTAGCTAGTGTTGGAGTAGAACGAGCCGCTGATCGTATGCTGCCAATTGACCTGGCCGCGTGAGGTTTCGCTGTAGGACACGATGTCCGCATTGCCGGATCGTGTCTGGTCGACGAAATAGCTGCCGTCGGGGCCGTCATGCAGGAAGCGACTGAATTCATCCGCTCTACCGGGAGAGCTGATGCAAGTGATAGACGCCACAACGAGTACGAAAACGATCCTCATTCTTGACATTACGGCTTCCTTTCTTAGAAAACCAGTTTCATGCTTGCTGTTCCGAATCACTTATTCAGGACCATCTTCCGCGCTTCCACAATTTCCCCGGCCTTGAGCCTGTAGACATAAACACCGCTGGCCACTTCCCCGCCCATATCATCCCTGCCATCCCAAATTACTTGATGTGCCCCGGCCGCCTTATTTTCACTGACAAGTATCTTCACTAGACTTCCTGACAGGTTATAGATGGCTAATTCAACAATCGTTTCCTGTTGAAGCTCAAAGAAAATGGTCGTGGTAGGGTTGAAGGGATTGGGGTAATTTTGAGAAAGAATAATGGGTTTGGTCGGAATCGTTTGATGGTCTTCAACACTGCTCACCTGGGCACCAATTTTCATCAACAGGATGTCATAGTCACCTTCACCATACGATGTGGTTTCCCCAGTTACCAAGTAGTCACCATCTTGAGTCAATTGAACGAAATACCCCTTGTCAGTGCCCGAGCCTCCGTATGCCCTTGACCACAAGGCTTCACCGGTCGCGTCTGTTTCGATCAGGTAAGTATCATAGCCGCCCGCACCGAAAGAGGCCGTTTTTCCCGAGATGATGTATCCTTCATCCGCAGTGATCTGAACTGAATAGGATATGTCGTCGCTTCCGCCTCCGAAGGTTCTCGTCCAGAGAGTCTCTCCCAAGGCATCGGTCTTTACCAGATAGACGTCAAAACCACCAGCCCCGAATGAACTCGTATATCCCGTAATGATGTACCCACCATCGGATGTCTGACGGACGCAACGCCCAACGTCGGAACCCGTCCCGCCAAAGGTTCTTGACCATTCAAGATTCCCAAGTGCATCCGTCTTGACGAGATAGATGTCTTCATTGCCTTCGCCGAATGACATTGTATAACCAACGAGGATAAAACCATCATCGGAAGCTTGTTCCACCGAATAGGCGGTCTCAAATGCAGGTCCGCCAAAGAACCTTGACCATAGAGTGTCGCCAAACGCACTTGCCTTGATAAGCCAGCAATCTTCATTGTATGGCCCTTGGAATTGAGACCCGCCTGCAATGATAAAACCACCATCGGATGTTAGATCGACGCAATGACCGTTGTTGGTGCCCCCTAACATGGCCTCGGAATCTCCGAAGGTCCTCGTCCATATGATGTCACCAACTGCATCCGTCCTGACGAGAAAAATATCACAGCCAAATATTCCTGGTGCTTGGTCGTAACCAACGAGGACATATCCCCCATTCGGCAATTCCTGAATGGACTTCATGTCCTCAGCGCCTTCATCACCAATGCATTTGGTCCATAAAGTGTCCCCAACATCATCGGTCTTGAGCATATAGCCATCTTGATGGCCATCGGGGGCAACGGTAAAACCGGAAATGATTGCCCCTCCGTCGGCGGTCGCTTGAACACAACGCCCACAATTCCATTCAGCATCGCCGTATGTCCTCATCCACAAGACGTCACCGGGCACCTGGGCAACTACCACCGCCGCCACCAGCAGAACAAGGTAACTGACCATGATTAGTTTTTTCTTCATGACAATTTTTCTCCTGCTTTTGGCGTTCCACTAACATTGATCCCTTGATCCTGATCTTGCCTGTGAAATTCCGACATTCACTTGAGCAACTTTCTTACTTTTCTCGTACTCGATAGGGGACATATACCCCAGGCTCGAGTGTAACCGATTCCGATTATACCACGACTCGATCCACCAGGTCAGATTCTCTGGTCTTCCCGGAAAGTATATATTAGAAATCCCCAAATATTTTCAATTGCCCCAGCGTTGCCCCAATCATTTTTCCAACAAAAAAAGGCTGTCCCTAACCTGGGCAACCTCTTGAATTTATTATGCTGAAATTGGTCGGGGCGAAAGGATTTGAACCTTCGACCCCCTGCTCCCAAAGCAGGTGCGCTACCGGGCTGCGCCACGCCCCGACCATGATTCGTATCTTCAAGCATCCAGCGGCCCAAACAAGTAAGCGCCGGGCAGCCTCCTGTCAAACGCCGCCTCCGGTCAAACGGAGTAGGCCCCACGCACCGCACCCATCAACCGCCGCACCGCCCGGGCCCGGTGGCTGATGGCATTTTTCTCGTCGGGCTGCATCTCGGCCAAGGTCCGCTGCTCGCCCACGGGCCGGAAGATCGGATCATACCCGAAGCCCTCGCCGCCAACCGGTTGCCGGGTTATCTCCCCCAGCAGACGTCCCACCGTGGAAATTTCCAGCCAGAACGGCTCGTTCACACCCCGGCCGGGTGCTTCGCGATCCAGACCCGACGGAGCCACCAGTGTGAGCGGCTCCTCGGTGGCAAACGGTCCGTTGATCGCCCAGATCCTTGGATCCGGAATTCGCAACGAACCCTGGACAGAACTGTCTTCGTCATACCGGGCCAGCAATCCTTGGGCGATTTCC
The DNA here is from genome assembly GCA_030643455.1 of Candidatus Krumholzibacteriia bacterium. Lineage (GTDB taxonomy): Bacteria > Krumholzibacteriota > Krumholzibacteriia > LZORAL124-64-63 > LZORAL124-64-63 > JAGLCY01. The sequence continues at coordinate 8,649 of DAOWLV010000020.1, forward strand.
AGCAACCGGCCTCGATCGTGTCCCCAGGTCGCGGAATCCGCCAGCATTGATGTCACATATCCGTGCCAAACCTGGCGACGGTCCATGATCCCGTTCCAGAAATCCCATTCCTGGCCGGAATTCTTGATCTCGATGGATCGCTCCCACGGGTTCTGCAGCCATCGCAGAGCCGCGGGCCGAGCCACCGAAAACTCCTCCGGTCCGGGCCTGGGATCCACCCACACGCAAGCCGTGGCGAAGCGGGCCTGACGGCTTCCGTCGGGCACCCCTTCCAGAAGATCCAGGACCAATGCGGCATTGCTCTCGTATGTGGCTTCAGGACCCGAAAACCGGGCAGCAAATATATCCGGGAATCCGTTCAACTCCCGCACTTCGAGAGAAGTGTCATCGGCCAGGGCGATCTCGCCGGTGAACGCGGCGGTGATCATCGCCTTGCGTGTGGCGTTGCCGAGGATCGTGGTGCCATCCTCGATCACCTCCGGCAGCCCGGGATAATCCGCCGCCGAGACAACCTTGAAGGGCATCCCTTCGAACACCTGTTTCAGCTCCCGCACCTTGTCCTGATTGCGACTGGCCAGGACTACCTTGCGCATCTCACCCATATTGGTTTTCCACTCCGGGTTATTTGGTTTCCAGAACCTGACGCTGCAGTTGATTGATCTTCGCGATGGCCGCGCCGGCCAGATCCACCATCTTGTCCAGCTGCTCGCGCTGGAAGGGGCGCTGTTCGGCCGTGCCCTGGATCTCGATCAACCCACCGCCCTCGGCCATGACCAGGTTCATGTCGGTTTCAGCGGTGGAATCTTCGCGGTAGTCCAGATCCATCAGGATCTCGTTCTGCACGATGCCCATGCTGATGGCGCCCACCAGGGTGCGCATCGGATGTTTCTTCAGCCGCAGCCGTTGCAGGGCGTCGTACAGCGCGACAGCTGCCCCGTTTATCGAGGCGCAGCGGGTGCCGCCGTCGGCGCGGATCACATCACAATCCAGGGTGATCGTCAGGTCACCCAGGGCGTGCATATCCGTAACTGCTCGCAAGGATCGTCCGATCAGCCGCTGGATCTCCATCGTCCGACCGCTTTGTCCATTACCTGCCGCCTCACGGCGCATGCGATCGCCCGTGGAGCGGGGCAACATTCCGTATTCCGCGGTGATCCAGCCCTGGCCCGAACCCTTGAGCCAGCGGGGCACCCCGTTGGCGATCGAAGCGGTGCACACGATGTGCGTGTCCCCCATCTCGATCATGCAGGAGCCCTCGGCATGGGGAAGATAGTCGCGGGTAATGGTTGTCGGACGCAGCTGATTGAATCCTCGGTCGCCAGCTCTTTCGATCACGTTCATCTCGTTCTTTCGGTTCAGTCGTTGTTGTCCACGAAGGCTTCCATCTCGTCCAGGCCGACGGTGATCACCTCTTCGATCGGCTTGCCCAGGAAACGGGCGCCGATCTCCTGGAATTTCCAGGGAATGTCGCTCAGGTAGAATTCGAGTTTGCCCTCGCGGCGGTCGTCATCCCGCAACAGGGACAGCTCCGCCAGGCGGTCCTGCGCGGCCGAGGCCAGGGCGTCGGCCGAGTCGACCAGGGTCACGTCCGGCCCCATGAAGCGACCGATGTCATCCTTCAGGGCCGGGTAGTGGGTGCAGCCGAGGATGAGGGTGTCAACCTGCGCGTCACGCAGGGGTTGCAGGTATTCTTCGACCGCCATTTTTGTCATGGCGTGGCCCATCAGTCCCTCTTCCACCAGCGGTACGAACAGCGGACACTCCTGCACGAGGATGCGGTCCGCCTCCAGGCCCCCCGCAGCCAATCCTTCCTGATAGCGGCCCGATCGGATCGTACCTGAAGTTCCGATCACGCCGACGGCGCCGCCGCGGGTACCAGCCAACGCGGTCCGCACTCCGGGATTGATCACGCCCAGGATCGGAACGGACATCGTTTCGCGCAAATGTTCCAACGCAAACGCGCTGGCGGTGTTGCAGGCCACCACGACCATCTTCACGCCCAGGTCGACCAGCAGGCCGGCGTCCTGGCTGGCGAAGGTCCGCACCGTTTTCTCGCCCTTGGTGCCGTAGGGCACGCGGGCGGTGTCGCCGAAGTAGATGATGTCCTCGGCGGGCAACCGTTCATGCAGGGCGCGCAGAACCGTGAGTCCGCCCATCCCCGAATCGAAGACTCCGATGGGACTGGTGGAATCGTTGACGTCGCGGTTCATCTACAACCACCTGCGGGGATCAAAAGGCCGGATCATGTCCAGGTTCCCGGCGAGCGTTTCCACCTGGGCGCCATCGACGAGGATCACACAACTGCGCGTGCCCGGAAAATTCAAGGCCACCGTGCGCAGGATCGAAGTCAGGGTCGCCACTTCGGCCGCGCTGCCACCGGGGTGCCCGGTGACCAGTTCCTGGCTGAAGTCCAGAACCACGGACTGGTTCTGGGGATCGACGAAGGCGGCCAGGGCGCGCGTGCCCTGGGGCATGGCGCTGATGGCGCCGCTGATCCGGGGCCCTTCGCAAAGCACCGTGAGCAGACCGAAAAGATCCTCCCCCGAACGATCGCGGCTGGGGATCTGCCGCTCCTCGGTCACGTAACCCGAGCCGTCCCATTCGGGAAAAACCAGCACCACGGCACGGTCGCCGGCCTTCGGAACGTCCACAACTGCTTCGGTGCCCAGATCCGCGAATTCATCTTCACCCACCTCACCAACCGGCCGCAGAAACCACCAACCGGCCGCAACCACCGCCACGATCACGACCACCCACAGCAAGCGGCCACTGGGCGACCTCTTCTTCCGGGGAGGCTTCGGACGCCGTACCGAAGGCCGTTGCCGCTGCTGGGGCGTTTCCTCAGTCATCGGCCACCTCCTGCCCGCTGCCGGTCTGCTCCCGGTATCTCAGGATGGCATCGCCGATGGCCTTGGCCAGCTCTCGCTGGTAGGTGGAATCACCCAGGCGTTTTTCCTCCTGGGCATGGCTCAGGAATCCCAGCTCGATCAATACCGCGGGCATGTAGGCCCCCACCAGGACCCGGAATCCCGCCTGCCGGACGCCCCGGTTCGGCAGCCCCAGGTCACGGGTCACATCGGTCTGGATGATTTCGGCCAGGTGGCTGCTGCTGGAGATGAACCGGTTCTGCACGAGTTCCCAGACGATGAATTCCACGTCGCCGGGATCACCCTCGGGTCCGGTCGGTCGGCCGGCCTGGTTCTCCGCGGCCTCCACGCTCTTGGCCCAGTCGCTCTGGGCCGGCGACAGGAAATAGGTTTCCAGGCCATGGGCGCCGTCGTTGAACCAGCTGTTGCAATGCAGACTGAGGAAAAGGTCGCCTCCGGAACTGTTGGCGATCTCGGCGCGGTCGGCCAGCTCCAGGTACGAATCATTGTCCCGGGTCAGAACCACCTTCAGATCGCTTTCCTTCTCCAGGTAACGCCGCAGCTCCTTGGCGACCCCCAGATTGACGTTCTTCTCCATGATGCCCCGCCGGCTCACGGCACCAACGTCGTGGCCGCCGTGTCCGGGATCGACCACCACCGTCTGCACATCGATCAGGTTGGTGATGTCGACCGGCCCCTGCTCGATGTTGACGTTGGCGTGGCCACGCGGCACCGGATCGGGCATGGTGGAGACCTGTTCCTCCTCCAGGACGACCACGATCTCGCGGCCCTCGTCCGCGGTGTAGGTGCGGTAGCGGCCCACGAGCTGGTCCACCCGAATCGTGACGGTGGCGTGGTCACGATGCTGGCGACTTTTGATGGATTGCACCAGGCCCCGCAGGCTCGACGACCGGACAATCGCCGTGTTGACTTCGCCCCCGTAGATCTTCAGATCAATGACCCCGGAGCGCGGACTGCTGGTGCGGTATCCCAGGGGTTCACGGCAGAAGATGTGCACGGCAGTGGTCCGGCCCAGCACCTCGACCTTCAGCCTGGCCACGTTGTAGTCGGCGCTGCCCAGCGCCAGTTGCCTGGTATCGGCGTTCCAGACCACCCGTTCGCGGGTTTGCGGCCCGATCACCTGTTCCAGGAAAACCATCGGCAGCCACAGGTCCCCATCATGATCGAGCACCGGCACCGGCAATAGCATTTCGCCGTCCCCGGTGACCACCACCCTGCTGTCCGCGGTCACACCGAAGGTCCGAGTGCCCACCTTCAGGTCCAGATGTCTCAGCTTTCCCTGCCAGTAGCGCCCGGCCTTGAGGATCGTCGCCAGTGAAGCGGAACGCAGGTACATCTCCTGCGAATCAGTCAGCAGATACCGCCCCATGGCCTGTCGGGTTTCCCCGGTGGCCTGATACTTGACGGACAGGGGAATGCTCTCCGCATCGGGATTGACACGCGCATAGGCCAAGGGATCGAGGTAGGTGTCGCCGCCGGCGGTCCCGGTCTGGGCTGCAGCACCTGTGACGGCTATTACCAGAAGAAGCAGTGCCGGCACAAACAGGGCCGATGCCCTGGCCACCGACCTGGGCTTCGCGCATTGGGTTATGATCGGGTGCATGGTGATGGAAAAACTCCCGGCTACCGGCGGCCAATTTCCTTGGCGATCCGCCGCTCCAAATCCTTCTTCGCCTTGGCGTCCCTCTTGTCGTACAGTTTCTTGCCGCGACCCAGGCCGATCTGGATCTTCACCAGACCTTTCTTGAAATAGATCTTCAAGGGCACCAGGGTCAAACCCTGCTCTTCGACCTTGGGCCGGATCTTCCTGATCTCCCGGCGGGTGAGCAGCATCTTGCGGCGCCGGAACGGCTCGTGATTCTCACGGTTGCCCATTTCATAGGGTCCGATGTGCATCTTGAGGATCCAGGCCTCGCCCTCGCGGATCTCCCCGTAGGAATCGCCCAGATTGACCCGCCCGTTGCGCAGGGCCTTGACCTCGGTGCCCAGCAGCACCAGGCCGGCCTCCCACGTGTCGAAAATTTCGTACTCGTGGCGGGCACGTCTGTTTTTGGCGATGATCTTGATGCCTGCGGGTTCACTCTTGCGAGCCATGTCTGCTCCATGATAAAGCCCACCTCGTGAAGGACAGGCACTGATAAAATCTAGACCGTGAATATACCTTCCGTGTGCCCCGCTGCAAATCACGGATTTTGATACCGTTAGGTTGACAGGAAACAAACCAGCGGCTAGATTGACCGCCCGTCCGGACGGAAACCCTATCCGGACACCCAAAAGCGTGCCCAGGTGGCGGAATTGGTAGACGCGCTACGTTCAGGTCGTAGTGGGGGTAACCTCGTGGGAGTTCGAGTCTCCCCCTGGGCACCACGCTTTCCCTTGTTTTTTTATCCCGGCATGTTTTCTGCATTTATCCTCCGGAGCGGTCCGGACCATTCCGAACCAATGTGGTCCGGGGCGCGATAATATATTGCGAATAAATGGCTTATCCAGGATCAATCCAATCCTGGGACCCGGAGGCAACCATGCGCTGGATCGATATCATCCTGCCCGAACCGACAATGCACCAGGAATTGGACAGCCGAATGGCAGCTGCAGCCGATCTGGCGGCGGAAATTCCGGCCCTACAGGAGAAACACGGGCTGGATTCGCCCCGGGTCATCGACGTGATGGCGCGGGCCGGCCAGGAACTCTTCCAGGGAATAATCGCTGCTGATCCCGGGGCATTTTCCTTCGCCCGGGGATCGGAATCCCGCGAAATCCCCGCTCTGGGCCATCCCGGACACGACGAACTCATGGGCTACCACATCGTGACCGCCGGTGCCTGGGTGGGCCTGCCCTGGTCCTGGCTGCACAATGGTGTGGGGTTTCTCTTCGAAAAACACCCCATCTGGGCCGCGACGCATGGATCCAACCTGCCTGAAGACAACCTGCACCGGCCCTGGATGCAGCGCCTGACCCGGGCCAGGTTCCTGGTCGGAGAACAGGGCGGCACCACACTGAAGGAAACCATCTCCCAGCTCAGGCTCACCGGCGCCGGCCGACCCGAAATCCTCTTCGTCCCCGGCCACACAGACCGGAAAAGACGCAAGCTGATCTACCGCGAAGCCGAGTTGATCGAAGGCGCCATCGAACACGGCTGTCAGGGTGAGACCCTTCTCCACCTGGACCTGCCCCTGGAACCGGTCACCCCCAGTGATCTGGTCAAGCAGGGCTTTCAGTACCAGGCGATCCATTTCGCCGGGCCCACCAGCCAGCCCGCCCGACCCGGCGATCCCTTCGGCGAATACTGGATGAACTTCCTGATCGATGAAACGGCCCTCCCTGACACCCAAGAGCTGGAAGACGCGCTGGGTATGGAAGGCGAAGTTCTGGGTGTGGATCCGGTCACGTCATTGCTGGACGATATCGTGGCAAGATACGAATCCTCCGAACCGGTTCTCGACCCGGTTTCCGTCCAGTCATTCGGAGCGGCCCGAACGGCCATTGCTGACGCTCCGTCGAGGTCCTGGCTGCTGGACGACGGTCCGGTCCACCCCGAAAGCATGGAACGGGGAGGCGTCATGCCTTCTTTGATCTTTTCCAACAGTTACCAGGCCCTACCTGAATTGGGGCACCGTTTCGTTCAGGCCGGCGCATCGACCTTCATCGGCCCGGTGGTACCCCTGTTCAGCCGCCCGGCCCGGATATTCGCAGGCCACTGCTACGGCGCCATGGGCAAGGGATGGTGTGTGGCCGCCGCAGTGTGGAAGGCTTCCCGGACCTGTCGTCAGGAATTTGGTGTGGATCATCCGGCCTGGCTCAGCTACGGAGTCCAGGGTTACGGCCAACTGGCCCTGCAATA
>DAOWLV010000108.1 GCA_030643455.1 Candidatus Krumholzibacteriia bacterium
CGCACGAAGGCGCCGATGTTGCGGACCTCGTAGGGAGTGAAGGCGTCCCAGGGTTCACCCGCCCGGCGTTTGACGAAAAACCTGTAATAATTCTCGAAGGTGCTTTCCAGGACCCCGGCCGGGAGGATGCCCTTGGCGTCCGCCGGAGACAGCGCGATGGTTGTCGAGGTGGGATCGAAATCCCCGAGGTCCGCGCAGCCGGGTACGTAATCGATATCGTGGATTTCCATGGCCCGGGCCACCGAAGCGGCCAGATCCGTTTCGAATTCCTTCAGAATCTTCGCCAGGCGGCGGGACTCGTCCCGGTGACCGAGAATATCCGCCAGATCCACGGCATCCCGGAAACCCCTGAGGGCGAAAAAATCATCCCAGTAGGAATGCATGGGCTTGGCGGAATATCCTTCGTGGCTGATGGAAGGCGGCAGGATTCCGTAGAAATGATCCCGGGACCGGTCGCGGTATTCCACCGTGCGGCGCGTCAGTCGCAGTTCATCCAGGTAGTCCGCCGCCCGGACAACCCGGGGCCACATTCTCTCCAGAAGATCCCGGTCCCCGGTGTAGTGGTAATACTGGGCCACCAGAAAAATGAACTCGCCGCTGGAATCGTGTTCGGGGACGGGGTCGGCCCCGCGGTGATCCACCACGCAGGGAATCTTGCCGTTTTCGTACTGGTAAGGGGCGTACCACTCCAGAAATTCCCGGACCGGATCGTTCAACCCCATCTGCAGCAAGGCCCAACTCGTCAGGGCGCCGTCCCTGATCCAGGACCTGGCATAGGAACGGGTCCCCGGCTGGATTCCCGGGCCGGACCGGTTCACCAGGATGTAACCCAGCTGGGCCTTCAGGGTCTGGATGGTTTCGTCGGCCGCGGGGGGACCGCTGATCGTGACCTTGTCGACCAGGGCGCGCCACTGCTCGCCGGCGGAATACTCGATAACGTCGGGTTCCACCTCGTCGGGCACATGGTCGTGCAGGGGCAGAACGAGGTCCACCGTCCGGGTTTCCCCCGCGGCGATGTCCCACCGGTAGGCCATGGCGGCCGAGGCCGACCCGAAAGGGTCTTCGACATGGTCGGCTGCGGGCAATTTTCCCGCGCGAAGGAAATCCTGGACGATGTCGCCGTTGAAAAATGACGCCGCGCCGAAACCGTCGGGTTCCGCCTGTAGGATCAGGGCCGGTCGACCATCTACCATGACCTGGGCGCCGGATCTTTCGATGCGGCCGATTGCAGACGTACCGCCCGCAATGTTCAGACTCTGGCTGGGCGGGTTGACCTGGAACGGCCGCAGGGCCAGGAACAGAACCACCTCGCGGTCACGATCCCCCAGGTTTTCCAGGCTGTACCGGGCCAGCAGCGATGATTTTTCCGGTTCGCCCCAACCCATCGCCTTGATCCTGAGCCGAAGATCGTCCCGCCCGGGCCCATCATGGAACCAGGTCACCGACGGGACGGGCAGATACCGGTCCAGGAGAGCTTGTTCGCGGACCACATCGTTCCAGGTCACGAGTTCGCCGTCGGCAAACAGGAACGGTTCGATGGTGAAACCGCCGACGCCAGCTTCGAGCGCACCGTCTTCGCTCAACAACCCCTCCTGGCTGTCGGCGTCCACTCCCACCACCGTCCAGTAGACCTGTTCGCCGAGGAACCCGCGGGGCATTGATCCGGCCGGCATATCGGCCGCGATGGCCTTAAAAAAAATTTCCCGCGTCGCCGACCACTCGAGAGGTTTGAGCACCAACCGACTGATCGCGGCCCGGCCCGCGTCCGGCCCCGAAAACCTCAGGCGCAGCAGGCGTGACTCGCTCTCGGGAAGAAACAGGTAATCCCGGCCGCCGTTGCTTCCGGTGACGGTCTGCAAGGTGTGCCAGACATCTCCCTCCTGGGAGGCTTCCACGACATAGTCGGGTGCCGGATGTCCCGGCATCCAATCCACTATCAGGCCGCCGTACTCCCTGGACTGCAGGAAATCGAGCCACAGTGACGGTCGGTCGTCCGACGGGTCGGGTGTCCAGAAAGTGTTGAGATCCCCGTCCAGAACCCGGGCGGGTTCTTGACCCTCCACCGAGGAATTCGCCCCAGCCACCGGGTCTGGCGGGGGAATGTCCGCCGCCGGCAGTTCGACGAGTTCGATGTCGTCGATCCAGACCGTTCCCTGTCCGCCCGACCCCGCGGTGATGGCGAATTCGATGGCCGCGACCCGGGTGATATCACCACCGCCCTGGGGTCCCCAGGCGAAATCGAGATGACGTTTCTTGATCTGGAAGGTTTCCCATTCCTTGGGCCACGAAACGTCCCGCCGGACCTTCCACCAGACGTTTTCCCCGCTGGTGTCGACGAGCTTGAATTCCAGGTGATTGACCGGCGCCTCTCCTCTGATCCTGAAACGGAAGGCGTAGTTCCCGGGAAGCTCGAGATCCGTGTCCAACCGGGCGATGGCGTAGCCTCCACCGGTGAACCCGAAATCGAGTCGCATGGCCTGGCCCTGTCCATCGGCCCCGCTTTCATGGGAGATGTCCAGCGTAACCCCGTCGGCGGGATGCGCGGACCAGACCAGGTCCCCTTCGAAATCATCCACCACGCGGACTTCCTGCCCAGAGGCCGTCACCGCCGCCAGGATGATCGCCAGCACCAGCCAGACCATGTCGATTCGTTTCATCATTCCTTCACCCCGCCGGACATGATCCCACCGACAAACGTGCGCTGGAAGATCAGGAACACCACCAGCGCGGGCATTATCGTCACGACCGAGCCTGCCATCATCAACTCGGTATCCTGGACATGTTCACCCACGAGGTTGGCCAGGGCCACCGGCAGGGTGTACATCTCGCTGTCCGACAGGATGATCAAGGGCCACATGAAATCGTTCCACGCGCTCAAGAACGTGAACGCCGCCATGGTGACCAGGATGGGTTTGATGATCGGCAGGGCGACCATGCGGAATATCCTGAATTCGCCGGCCCCGTCGATCCGCGCGGCGTCGAGCAGGTCGTCCGGCACACTGAGAGCGTACTGGCGGATGAGGAAAATGCCGAAAATGCTCGCCATGTAGGGCACGATGACCCCCGCGTAGGTGTTCACCAGGCCCAGTTCCCTCATCATCAGGAATAGCGGCAACATCCCGACCTGGGCCGGAACCACCAGCGCGCTCGCCAGGGTCCGAAACAGCTTCTCCCGGCCGGCTAAGGGGAGCTTGGCGAAGGCGTATCCGGCGAGAGAGTTGACCAGCACCGAAAGCACCGTGGCCAGAACGGTCACGATGGCGCTGTTGGCGAAATTACGAACCATGTCCAGCCGCGTGACAAGTGCGGCGTAGTTTTCCAGCGTCGGCTGCCGGGGCAGCAGGCGCGGCGGCAGGCTGTTCGCCTCCCCGGCGGTCATGAACGAGGCCGAGACCATCCAGACCAGGGGCATCAGGACAATCGCAGCCCCGACAATCAGCCCGGCGTGCAAAAGAATGGGTCCGACGGTTCGTTTCTTCACGACCTCCTCCTCATGGCCGCACCTTCTGCAGTTTCATCTGGATCAGGGCGCCAGCCAGGGTGATCACCAGCAACACTCCCGCCACCGCGGCCGCCATGCCCATGCGCCACCACCTGAAACCTTCCTCGTACATGAACAGGACCAGGCTCCGGGTCGCGCCCAACGGACCGCCCTGGGTCATGACGTAGGGTTCGGCGAACAGCTGGAAAAACCCGATCATCGTGGTCACACTGACAAAAAGGAAGGTCGGCGCCAGTCCGGGAACGGTGACGTGGAGAAAACGCTGGCCGGTCCCCGCACCGTCGATCGCGGCGGCCTCGTACTGGTTTTCCGGGATGGTCTGCAGCCCCGCCACGAAAATCAGCATGTTGTAGCCGAAATTCTTCCACACCGCGAGCAGGATGATCGCGGGCATGGCCCAGTTCGGGTCGCCAAGCCAATCGATGGGCTCGATGCCGACAAAACCCAGCAGGAAATTCAGGAGTCCGTATTTGGGGTGGTACAGGTAACGCCAGACGATGGCGACCGAAACCAGGGTCGTCACCACCGGAGCGAAATAGACCGTCCGGAAGAAACCCCGCATCCTCACCAGCTTCGCGTTCAGCAAAAGGGCCGCCCCCAGGGATACGGCGACCGAAAGGGGCCCGCCGATGAGGACGAATTTCTGGGTATTGGTGACGGCCGTCCAGAAGGTGCCATCCCGCATGAGCCGCAGGTAATTGTCCAGGCCGACGAACCGGGCGACACCCGGAGAGCCTATGGCGTAGATATCGAAATCCGTCAGGCTCAGAAGCAGCCCGGCGCCGACCGGAATTACGAAAAACACAGCGATCAACAGGATGGCCGGAGCCAGGAACAGCCAGGCGGCCCGGGTGCGCCTTCGCATGAGGGGATTACTCATGGCCTGCACCGTCCTGCGGGTCCTGGCCCCGGCCACGGGAAAGAAGCCAACGCCTCTTGGCCAGGATGCGATCCACGTCCGCGTCCAGTTTTTCCATGGCCTCCGACCTGGTCTCCGCACCCCTGATCGCAGCTTCGGTTCGTTCCCAGATCCTGGTGGCGATCTGTTCCCATTCCGGGATTTTCGGAGTGGAAACGACGTACTGCAACTGATCCCAGAACGCCCGGACCATGGGGTCGGTAGCCAGCTCCGGATCGGACCAGGCGGTCTTGTTGGCCGGCAGATCACCCGTCAGCTTGAAAAAACGAACCTGCTGGGCCGGCTCGTTGAGAAATTCGATCAGACGCCAGGCTGCTTCCTGGTGAGCAGAGGACTGGAATACGACGAGACTCGATCCTCCGGCCAGCGACAGGCCAGGAGCCTCGCCCTCGGGTGCCGGCAGGGGCGCTGTGGCCCAGCGGTCCTGAAGTTCCTCGGGAAGACGGCGGCGGCATTCCCCGATATTCCACGGACCGGTGATGAACATGGCAAAAGTGCCGCGGGCGAATTCCTGGTAGAGATTGGCCACCTGGTTGTTGCTCACCGGGGGCGCCAGGCCGTCGGCAAAGAGGCCCAGGTAGAAATCGAGGGCCCGTCCGAAGGCGGGACCCGAAAAATCACCGCGGGTATCCCCGTCCGCCAGCAGGGAAGAGCCCGCCTGCAGACCGAGGATCACCGGTTGGGTCCATTCGTTGATCGGAAGGAGGATCCCGTACCTGTCCGGCCCCCGGGCGCTGACAGCTTCGAGGGTCCGGCGCCATTGCGCCCAGGTGGCCGGTGGTTCTTCGAACCCCGCCTCGGCCAGAAGGTCTGTCCTGTAGAACAGCAGCCGGGTGTCGACGTACCAGGGAACCCCGTAGGATTTTCCTCCAATGACGTTGGTGCTCCAGATCCCGGCAAAATGGTCATCCGGGTTCACCAGATCGGATTCCGCCACCAGGGGATCCAGTTCGACCAACGCTCCGAGGGCCTGGAATTCCGGCACCCAGGTGTTTCCCAGCTGGGCCAGGTCCGGGGTGGCCCTGCCCACATGGGCGGTCAGCATTTTTTCGTGGGCCGCCGACCAGGGAATCTGCTGGATCCTGACTCTCACATCCGGATTCCGAGCCTCGAATTCGTGCACCAGCTCCTGGACCATTTCCCCCTCGCGACCCATGACCCAGAAATTCAAAACGGGGACTCGGTCGGTATCCCGTCCACACCCCGCCCCTTGGACGACCGCCAGGACCACCAGAAGGAGAATTCCCGAACACCGCCGATCAGTCATCGACATCATCCTCGCCCGCGAGCCAGCCTCCCGAAAATCCCGCGGCCTTCAAACCCCTGATGATATGGGCATTCTTGCGCATGGTTTCCCAGACCAGGCCCGAACGGTGGTTTTCGATCATCGCCAGAATCGGTCCCTGGTCGATGCCCAGGTAATCGGTGTCGTACCAGCCGCGTCCCGGCACCACCCGGCCGTGCTGCACCGGGATGTCCACCGTGAACGTGGGATTCAAGGCGTCCAGGAAACCGTATGGGCCGAACAGGAATTCCCCGTGGTCTTCTTTCATGGCCATCAGAACGGGAAGGACGATTTCCGGGGCGAAGGGAAGGGATGCGGCAGCGGCCGAGGGACACACCGTGCCGTCGTCGGCGACATGGGTGAACGATGCCCCTCGCGCCCAGTAGGTCTGGAAGGTGCGGGACACACCGTCAATGTCGACCATTTGATTCACCGGTCCGTCACAGGCGGTCAGACCCCACAGGCGAGGTCCGTAACCGGCCCAGCGGCCGGGATTGTCCAACGCGTACCGGTACTGGGCCAGGACGGCCCGCCGGGAGTTTTCGAAATAATCGAGATCGTTTTCCCTCATGACCTGGTCGCGGATTCCCCGCATGTCGTACCACACCAGCGTGTACTGATGCCCGAACAGGGGAGCGAAACCGAGGTGGCGCTGCCCGTGGAATTCTCCCCAGGTGTAACCGGCCGTCCAGGCCTCCCACGCCTCGGGATCCACCGGGTGGGACGGCGATCCCAGGGCCATCAGGTACATCAGCATGGCCTCGTTGTAACCCCGCCAGTCATAGGGCAGGAATCCCTCTTCCGGTTTCCAGCCGTGACCGATGGTGGGAGGGCGGACCGAGGCCCACTGCCAATCGACCCTCAGATAGAGGGAATCGGCCAGGGCACGGATGCGGGCCTCGTCGGATACGGGTCCATCGAAATAACTCTGGCAGAACAGGGCTCCGGCAAGCAGCAGGGCGGTGTCCACCGTGGAAAGTTCGACATTTCCGAACCGGGTCCCGGTGGCCGGGTCCAGGAAATGATAATAGAAACCCCGAAAGCCGCTGGAGCCGGTTTGGGCTGAATCCTGGGGTGATGTCCAAAAAAATTCCAACGTGGTCAGGACGCGGTTGGCGGCCTCCGCTCGGGAAACGTAACCCCTTTCAGCCCCAATGGGATAGGCTGTCAGGGCAAACCCCGTGGCCGCCACGCTGGCAAAGGACCTGGAAGGTGCGCGATCGGGCGCTAAACCAGTAAGGGGGTTGCAAAGATCCCAGAAATATCGGAAGGTACGAACTTGCAGGGTGTCGATGAAAGCGGTTTCATTGGAAGATGGATGAAAATCCGACCTTGTTGAATCAGGGGCGCCTCCTCTTCCGGAACCTCTTCCGGAATCTCTTCCGGAATCTCTTCCGGAACCTCTTCCGGAATCGCACCCGGACATTCCGACCATGGCCAGAAGGAGCGCGATCTGAAGGATCAAGACCTGACAGTTTCCCTTGTTGGGACGGCGTGGGCGGAAGTCGGTTGGTCCTCGAAACAGATTCATGTCAGCGTCCTGTCGGGTTCATCCTCACGTGGGATCCCATTATAGGATGTCGCTTCGTCGGTGCAACAGAAAACGAAAATCGATGGGATTCGGCCGTAAATCCTGGCTCCGCTACCGGGTGATCATTTACACCGTGGTCGCCGTGGGTGTGTTCATGTATCGGAACCACATCGACTGGAACCGGTTAACCGCCCCGTTCCAGGACCGGCAGCAGGGTGAACCGACCCTGATCCTGGCGGGACGGGACCTTGCCCCCGGTCTGGTGGATATCCTGGTGGACCATTACCGCCGCGACTACCCCGGGTTGGACATCCGGACCCTTCCCGGAGGAACCAACCAGGCCCTGGAGGATCTGTTGAACCGCCGGGCGGACGTCGCTTTCCTGACCCGGCCTCCGACGCCAGCCGAGCAGGATCTGTTTCGCCAGGTGGACGCCGATACCGCCATCGTGGAACCGGTGGGCATTGGCGGGATCCTGGTTCTCGCCGGCGCCGATGTCTTCTTTAATGACCCACCGGGAATGACCGTCGAACATCTCGGCGGATTGATGGCCGGCGACATGCAGGGGGTTTGTGACAGGTTCTACGCCGCGGATCCCAATCTTGGCTATTGGGCCGCAGCCGCCGGGCTGACGGGCGGGGATTCCGATCCTTCCGACGAGGCGGCGGTTATTTATCTGGCCCTCGATCGGGAAGTCGCACGTGCGGTCGCCAACGATCGCCGAGCCATGGGTATGGTCGTTACCTTTGACCTGCCGGCGTTTTTCTCGCCGACCCTGCCCGCTTGGGGGGATTCAACAATGGGTCCGGTGCTCGTCCCGATGGCGGATCATCCCGGCGGCCCGGCAACCGAACCGACCTATGAAAACGTGGCCACCGGCGCCTACCCCCTGTTCGTCTCGCTGTTCGTGGCCTGCCGAACCAACGGGGGAATCCAGGGGGGAAATTCCTGACCCACCTGGCCGACGGCCGCGGACAAAGACAGATTGAAAGAGCCGGGTGCATTCCGGCCAGACAGGTGTTGCGGGAAGTCATCTTGACCACCGAGGCTGTGGGTAAATAGATACCTGAGTCGGCAACCGCCGGCGGGAAAAGGAGGCAGGCCATGACAGGACAACTCTCGACGCCTTGTTCCTTGCCGGGATGCCGGGGCGGGATCCTGCCCTTCGTGGCAGTCCTGCTCGTTGTGACCATCTGCATCCTTCCTGCCGTCGGCAACGCTGGGGACAAGTCCTACACCATCGACACGGACCCGGTCAGGCTTGGCGTCAAGGCCATGGGAAAAGGAAACATCGTCGAGGCCAAGGCTCGGTTCGAGGAAGCGGTCGCCAACAACCACGAGGTTCATCGCGCCATGTTCGGCCTGGCCGAGATCGCCATCAGGCAGGGCCAGTATACCGATGCCGA
>DAOWLV010000224.1 GCA_030643455.1 Candidatus Krumholzibacteriia bacterium
CATCCAGAACGAGTACCAGACCACCGATCTGGCCTACGTGCTGCTGGTCGGCGACTCCCAGCACGTGCCGAAGTACGGCAGCGACTCGGATCCTGCCTACTCGCTGCTCGCCGGCAGCGACAGCTACCCCGAGATCTTCGTTGGCCGCTTCTCGGCCGAAACGCCCGAACATGTCATGACCCAGGTCGCGCGCACCATCGCCTACGAAAAAGACACACCTGCCGGCAGTGGCTCGAACTGGCTGCAGAGTGGCACGGGCATCGCTTCGGCCGAGGGTCCCAATGGGCACTTCGGGGAGTACGACGCCGTGCACGAGGATCTCATCCGCGCGGATCTTCTGGCCTACGGCTACGACCAGGTGGATCAGCTCTACGATCCCTACGCCACGTCTACCCAGGTAACCAATGCGGTCAACGCCGGCCGCGGGATCATGAACTACACCGGCCACGGCAGCCAGACCGCCTGGTCGACCACGGGCTTCAACAACACCCGGGTCAACGCCCTGACCAATGACGGCCAGCTGCCCTTGATCATCAGCGTGGCCTGCAACAACGGCACCTTCACCGAGGCGACCTGTTTTGGAGAGGCCTGGCTGCGTGCCACCAACGGCAGCAACCCGACAGGCGCCATCGCCACCTACATGTCCTACATCAGCCAGTCCTGGGCCCCGCCGATGTACGCCCAGGACGAGGTGGTGGACCTGCTTGTCGCCGACGAGAAGCGCACCGTCGGCGGCCTGTTGTTCAACGGCTCCTGCAAGATGATTGACGCCACGGGTTCGAGTGGCGCACACGAGTTCCGCAACTGGATGATCTTCGGCGACCCTTCGGTCTCCATGCGCACGAAGACTGCCCAGGAACTGGTCGTCAACCACACTCCCATGGTGGTCATCGGAATGGATGAGTATCAGGTAGAGGTACCCGGCGTCGAAGGCGCTTTGTGCGCCCTGTACGGGAATGGCGTGCTTTACGGTGCGGCGCTGACCGACGAGGCGGGACTTGCTGTCATCACCATGGCCAACCCGCCCGCGGAGAGGATGGATATCACCCTGACCGTTACGGCCTTCAACGCGGTCACGAGCGTCGAAACCCTGCCGGTGGTGATTCCGTCGGTGGTGACCATCGAACCTGCGACCCTACCTGCGGGCGTGTCCACCAGGGTGAGGATCATCGTCATGGAGATCGACGGTGAAACTCCGTTCCCGGACGTCGAGATCCAACTCGTTGATCCGATGACCTACGGGGTGGCCGCCACCACCGATGCCAACGGTGTTGCAACGCTCACGGTGGACTACCCCTACGGCACCGAGCTGCAGATGGTAGGTACCGATCTGGCCACCGGTTTCCTGTTCAACAACAGTGTGACGGTGACCGCGGCGCCACTTGTCGATCCCGACCTGAGCGTACAAACCGACCTGGATACCGACAACGTATTCGTCCTGAACCTGCCCGGTACCCTTTCGGCGCTGAGCGGCACTCCGGAGGTGGGAATCCGCGCACACGTGCCGGGTATCGGTTTCCTCGAATCCGCCAGCGGAGTACTCGAGATCACACCGTTGGAAGCGGGCGAGATCACGGCCTGGATCGTCAAGGAGGGCCACGACCTCTACAGCGAGGTTTTCGTCATCGTCACCGAGCCCAGTGCCCACGGGGCGGTCACTCTCAATGGCGAGATCGATCACTCGGGCGTGGTCGTGACCGCCGAGCCGGGTGGCTACACCACCATGAGTGCTGCTGACGGTACCTGGAACATGCTGAATCTTGAGCCGGGCACCTATCAGATCGTTGCGGCCAAGGAGGGCTGGACCTCTGGCTACGCCGAGATCACCGTGGCCGAGGGTGAACACATCACCGGTCTGGACTTCGCGCTGTCGGTGGTCTACACCGCCAACCTCTGTGCCCAGCCGAACCTGGACATCCCCGATCCCCCGGCAAGTGGAGTTTCTTCGGTCCAGACTTGCACGAATGCCGGGGCCCTGGACGAGGTCCGGGTCTACGTGGACATCTCCCACGCATGGATTGGCTACCTGGAGGTCGAGTTGACCTCGCCGGCTGGCACCACGGTGCTGCTGCATGACAAGACCGGTGGTTCCGACGATGATATCGTCGGCTGGTATCCCGACGATTTGACGCCGGCGGGTGATCTGGCGGCCTTCATCGGTGAGGATCTCAACGGTGACTGGACACTGACCGTGCGCGACCTCGCCTACGGCATTACCGGGGTCCTGGAAGAGTGGTGCCTGGAGATCGGCTACGCCCAGGCGGTGGCTGCTGTCGACGGCCGCATGCTGCCGGAAAAACTGGCCCTGCATCCCAACTACCCCAATCCCTTCAACCCGATGACCACGATCAGCTTCGCGCTTCCCAAGACGGCCCACGTCCAGCTGCAGGTCTTCGACCTGAGCGGCAAACTTGTGGTGACCCTGACGGACGAGACCCTGTCCGCCGGCCAGCACCAGGCTGTCTGGACCGGACGTGATGACACCGGACGACAGGCCGCCAGCGGTATGTATTTTTACCGCCTGATGGCCGATGGTCAGGCCCGGAGCGGGAAGATGCTGTTGCTGAAATAAGTCCTGGACCTTTCTCCGCCCTTGCTTTAAGGCTTGGGCGGATGAAGGTCCATGTACAACAACAGGATGTCGGGGAGGGATTATTGCATTCGCGCCGTATTGTCTTGTTTTTCCTTGTTCTGACGCTGGTGGCATCCCAGGCGTTTGCCGATGGCGCCGTCGGATTCTACGGGGGTCTGAATAACGGGAATCTTTCCGGGGACACACTTCCCGGCACCTCCTACCAGGGCCGCACCGGCCTGGTCCTGGGTGTCATGGGCGAGTTCCGCATCGCCAAAGACGTGATGCTGGGGCTGCACCCCATGTACATTCAAAAAGGCTCCACTCCCACCATCAAGCCCGTCACCGACGATGGTGATCCGATCGAGAACGATCTGAGCATGGATTACATTTCCCTGCCGGTTCTGGTCAAGATCGAATCCGGCAACGGGGTCACCTACATTACCGGCGGTCTGGACCTGGCCTTCCTGATGAACGCGAGCCTGACCACGCCCAATGACGAGCGGGACGTCAAGGACCTGCTCAAGGACATCGATCTGTCCATGGTTTTCGGCTTCGGCGCCAAGATCCCCCTGGGGGCTCCCTTTTTGACTCTCGAGTTCCGTTATGCCCAGAGTTTGCTGAACGTGGCTGACATGCAGGTCGGCCAGGAAAACCTTCCGGTCCGTTTCCGGTCCAGTGGGTTTCAACTTTTGGCCGGATTGATCTTTCCCCTGGGAACGAGGTGATCACCCATGTTTACCAATGAATTTCTCATGGGTGTGAAAGTCTTTTTCAGCGCCCGCGGACGGATGGGACTTGTCGCGGTCCTGGGACTTGTTGTCCTGACCTCGACCCCGTCTGCCGGTCGGGCCGAGGAAGAATTGAGGATTCCCCACCTCAGCGGCCACCAGTTCACGACCAACACCCTGACCGGTGATCCCTTCGTCAAAACCTACATCCGCAATACCCTGGGCATCGGCAAATCGTTGGATCTGTTTGTTCCCATCATTGAAATCGGCGACCCTCCGGAGCGTGTGCTGGGATTGAAGGGTGACCTGCTCAAGGCCATTCTGGAGTTCGAATACCAGCAGGCGGTGAAGGACTGGGTGGCCTTCCGGGTCCAGGTGCGAATAACGGGACGTCTCGGAACAGGTGCCCAATCCCTCCTGGCCTCGGGGGTCACGGCGAACACGGG
This sequence comes from Candidatus Krumholzibacteriia bacterium, assembly GCA_030643455.1. Taxonomy (GTDB): domain Bacteria; phylum Krumholzibacteriota; class Krumholzibacteriia; order LZORAL124-64-63; family LZORAL124-64-63; genus JAGLCY01. The sequence goes on from DAOWLV010000224.1 coordinate 3,750, forward strand.
TTTCGAGTTCGGTTGGTTGTTCAAACTTGCCGAGGGTGAAAAAACCGCTTTGTCCGGAACGCTCAATCTCTGGAACAGCAGCGTCACCATAGTCGATTTCCTTGGGTTCGTGGACGGGGTCATCAATCCTCCGAGTCAGCCCCTGCTGAAAAAAGTTCCCACGACCCGCGGTGGCGGCGGCCTGCGTTACGCCTGGGCGGCCAGCGACCTTGTCGGTTTCCTTTTCAAGGGTGAAACGGGCATGGGAGAATCGGTGGATCGCAGCGATAGCGATAAATGGTTCTTCAATTTTGCCGCCGCGGCGGATTTTGATCTCAAAACCAAGACGAATGTGCCCTTGGGCCTGGCCCTCGGCTACAAGTTTGATACATTCCCCGAAGGGGGCGAGGAAATCGTCGATGCCATGCAAGACCTCGTGTTCCGGATCTCCTATACAGGCACCACGGATTTCCTGCTCAGCCTGGATTTCACTTACGGCTGGTTGCATTTGAAGAACGAGGTCGAAGCTTCCAAGTTCACCTCGACCCTTATCAACCTGCGGTACTATTTCTAGTCCGGCTGACCCAGACCTGTATTCCTAGCCCAGACTGGCCACCAGCGCCTTGAACCGCTCCTCTTCCCTGAGCGGGTCAAGGTCGGTGTCGTTCATCATCCAGTCCTTGTAGGCGGCGCCGACCTTCACCGTTCTTTCCAGACAGTCGATGGCTTCGGCGATCTGGCCCAGGCCGGAAAGGTTGCAGGCCACGTTGTACAGGATGGCCGGGTCGTCGGGGTCCAGCGCGAGTGCCCTCGCCTCCTGCCGGAACCGGGCCAGGACCCCCGGATCCGCCGCCACGTCCGGCGGCAGCACCTTCAAGGCGATGGAGCGCTCCAGCTTGGTGTCCTGGGCCAGGTAGACCGAACCCATTCCACCTGAAGCGATCTTCGAGACAATACGGTAACGGGAAATACTCTTGCTGATCATGCGGCTCTCCAACGATTGATGGGGTTGGCGAGACAGATCCCTGAAATACGTGGCGAGATTTATAAATGAAATACTGTTTCCAGCGCGAATTGTTGCATGAAGGTATGGATCCGGGATCGGGCAGGCACCTTCTTCTTGCCCAGTCGCCGTTTACCATCAGTGGTGACGGCAAATCGGGATGTGATCATTGCTTCACGGCCCGGGGCAATGGCAACGACATCCCGACGGTTGTACGCAAGTTCGCGAAGACCCTGGATCGGGTCAGCTGATCTCGACCAGGGTCAGTTCGAAGGTCAGGTCCTTCCCGGCCAAGGGATGATTTGCGTCGAGGGTCAGGTTTTCCTCGTCCACCGCGACCACGCGCACGGGCATGTCCCCGTCCGGTGACTGCATCGAAAGCACCATGCCGACCTCGGGCTCGATATCATCGGGCAGGTTCGAGCGTGGGATCTCGCCCACCATTTCATCGTTCACATCCCCGTAGGCCTCTTTGCTGGGAATGTTCACGGTTCTGGTCTCGTCGACCTCCATCTCGGCCACGGTGTTCTCGAAACCGGGAAGGAGCATTCCGGAGCCTATTTCGAATTCGATGGGGTCGCGGTCTTCGGAGCTGTCGAACACGGAGCCGTCCTCGAGCGTGCCTTTGTAATGAACCTTGACGGTCTTGCCTGCTTCGATCATGGGAGTTCCTTTCCAGGGGATTCGTTGGCGTTTGACGAACCAGAATAGCCCATTAGCTCCGGAAATCAAGGTTTGGCACTTTTTGGGATCCAGGCGGGCATTTCGGATTCGGTCGTCGACACCTGTGTAGTATTGATAACTGACTGTGTTCAGGGGCAAACTATTGGATTCGTGTTTTCAAAAAGACGTTTTAAAAACTTGTTGCAAGTGATAGAGTTAAGACAAATTCAAAAACAGGCATCCCAATTGCCTTATCTGGTTGTCGAGTCAGTAACCCAAAACGGAGGCAATCAAAAGATTGGTTTGGAAGATCTAATTGGGGGGTGGAAATGAAATACCGAAAAATTTTCAGCATCCTGGCACTGATCCTGAGCCTGGCCATCCTGGTGGAACTGACCGGTTGCGCCACGGGCGGAAGCAACCGCCAGAGCCGGGGAAGCCGGGGCAAGCTGTCCGACGCCACGG
>DAOWLV010000364.1 GCA_030643455.1 Candidatus Krumholzibacteriia bacterium
CTCTCCCTGCTGGTGAGCCTGACGGTGATCCCCGCTCTCTCGGTCAGGATGACCCGCAGCAGCCGGCTGGAGCAGGACGCCCGCTGGCTGGTCTGGCTGAAGAAACATTATCTTCGGGCTCTGCAGTGGACGGCCATGCGCCATCCCGTCACCACCGCCCTGGTGATCGTTCCGTTGGTCCTGGCGGCCACCGTGGGGGCCATGAAGATCACGAATTTCAAACCCGACACCATGGGTGACAAGGGACTCAGGCGGGAGAGTCTGTACATTTCCTTCGATTTCACCGGCCCGGTGGACAAGTACACCTCCCAGGACATGGTGGGCGTCACCGCGGAATATCTGGAAGGCCGGCGCGAGGAACTGAACCTGCGGGATCTCTATTCCTACTACGGGGCAGACGGCGGCGGCATCACCCTTTTCTTCAACGACGGCGTCGTGTCGGACGAATTCTACCACGAGGTGCGCGAGGATCTTCGTGAGAATCTCCCGGTGCAGGCGGGTCTTGAATACCGGTTCGGCGGGGACGAGGGTCAGGACTCGGGCGCAAAGACGTTCGCCGTGACCATATCCGGGGAGGAGACCGAGTTTCTCCAGGAGTTCGTGGCCGAGGCCAAGCGCCGGCTGGGCCAGGTCGAGGGCATCGGGGACCTGAAGAGCGACAGCGACGGCGGCAAGTCCGAGATCCAGATCCGTATCGACGCCGACCAGGCCGGACGGTTCGGCATTTCACCGGCCACCGTTTCCCAGATCATGGGGTTGACCTATCGGGGTGTTCAGCTGCCCCGGCTGCAGACGGGGGAAAAGGAGATCGACCTGGTGGTCTCGCTGCTGCCGGAGGACCGGGAGTCCATCGAAAACCTTTCCCTGTTGACCGTGGGCGCGGTTGACGGCCGGCCGATCCAGCTCAATCAGATCGCCGATTTCCAGTTCGGCAAGAGTCCCGAGCGTATCGTCCGGCTGGACCAGCGGACCGGGGTGACGGTGACCGGTACCTGGGACGGAGATCAACTCGATGACGCCCTGGCCATCATCCGGCCCATAATGGACGGGATGAATCTGCCTTTCGGCTACAGCTGGAACTTCGGCAACGAGATCATCCGGGCCCAGCAGCAGCAGGGAGAGATGGGCATGAACATGCTGCTGGCCCTGGCCTGTGTTTTCTTCGTCATGGCCAGTCTGTTCGAGTCCCTGCTTTATCCCATGGTAGTCATGGGCACTGTGCCTTTTGCGTCGCTGGGCGTGTTCTGGCTCATGATGGCCACGGGTACGCCTTTCAACATCATGGCCATGATCGGGATGGTGATTCTCATAGGGATCGTGGTCAACAACGGCATTGTACTGGTGGATCACATCAACGGGTACCGTCGATCGGGTCTGGCCCTCGACGATGCCATCGTCCGGGGTTGCGCCGACCGCCTGCGGCCGATCCTGATGACCGCGGGCACGACCATTCTCGGGCTTCTGCCGCTGGCCGTGTTCCATGGCGCCCACGTGGGGGGCGCCGAATACTATCCCATGGCCAGGGCAATCAGCGGGGGCCGGGCGTCGAGCACCCTTCTGACCCTCCTTGTGATGCCGACCTACTACCGGTTGGCGGCCCTCTGGTCCGAGCGGCTCGCCTCCGGTCTGCGTCTGTGGACCGGAAGGGCCCGAAAGACCGATTTCCCCGGTGGGCAGCCGTTCACCGGTTGAATGGCAATTTGAGTGGCAATAGAAATTGCCAATACAGGGGGCCGTGAGTATATTTTCGCGCAGCAGGGAGGGAGGATTGTCCGTCCAGGGCAGGACTCCCTTCTGTTACTTGCCCAGCCGGCCGGCTCACCGGCCCGTGTTTCGACGAACAAGGTGGAAAAATGTATGTATACTCATAATCCGATGGACCGGGTGGCCATTTTCATTGATGGGGAGAACATCCACTATAGCGCCAAGCATCTGAACATGCGGTTGGACTACCTCAAGCTCTGCCGCAAGCTCACGGGCGAACGTCGTCTCCTGCGTTCCTATTTCTATACCGCCGTCAGCAACCAGTCCGAGGGAAAGATCGACTTCATCAATTTCCTGAAATTGAACGGGTTCACGGTCGTGACCAAGGAGATCAAATCCTTCAACGACATGGAGGGCAGCAGCCGGAACGTGCGCGGGGCCCTGGACATGGAAATGGCCATCGATGTGCTGGATCTGTCATCGAGGCTCGACACGGTCATCCTGTGCACCGGTGATGGCGACTTCAAGGCCCTGGTGCAGGCCCTCGGTCGGCGGGGCATCCATGTCGAGATCTGTGCCCTGCGCGAAATGACCAGCACCGAGTTGATCGCCACGGCGGACGTCTACACGGACCTCGCCAGCATGAAGGACGACATCGCCCTGGCCGGCGCTCCGGCCCCCCCGCGCGAGATCAAGAACGAACTTCCGTCGACGGAAAACGACGACTTCAACACCTTCAAGGTGCAGGACACCAGTTTCGATTTCTGACGGGGGATTCGTCGGGAATAGTCCGCTGATTGTTCCAGCCCGGTCATGACCCCATGGCCGGGCTTTTCGTTGTGCGCCAGGCATGGCGCGTGGTGCGCAAGCACCATTCGATTGGATGTGGTGTCCAGTCGATGACTTGGAGGTGCAAGTCCTCTACGGACCCTGATGGTGGGAACCGTTAGCCGAACAGCAAGGGTGTCCGGGGCGACCCGGGATCTGAAGGAAGCTGCAGGCAAAGTCCCGGCCCGACGAACAGAAACCGCATATGAGGCAGCCACATCTGGGCGAGGGGGCAATGATACCCAAAGCCCGATAGCCATCCGGGAAGGTGTGGAAGTAGATGCGGCGGGTATATGGGATGAAGGTCACGCGTCTTACCCTGGGAGATCTGCCAACCTGCCTCAGTGCTAGTTGCACCGAAAGGTGCAGCGATGGGTTGGCAGAAGTCAGCAGACGTCATATTAGCTGATCTGACCAGTCAGTGAAGGACTGAACCTGGTGAGCGGATCCTATCCGCTTTTCTATCTGTCCTGAGCAGATGCCTCTTCGGAGGACCTTAAAGCTGGAAGTAGTGGCCGGAGGCCACGAGGTAAAGCTGGGTGCTTATAGGATGGAAGGTATTGCGGGAATAAGGAAGATACTCGTCAGGAACCGCCGTATACGGAACCGTATGTACGGTGGTGTGGGGGGACGGGGGCCGCGAGGCCCCCTCCCACCCGATTGTTCAGCCTTTCCCGCGCCGGTCGACCGGCGCGATCGATGATTACCGCAGCAGCAGCATCTTCAGGGCTTCCAGGCCGCCGGGTCCGTCCAGGCGGTAGAAGTAGACACCCGAAGGCATGTCCAGGCCGCGGTTGTCGCGTCCGTCCCATTCGATCTCTTTCGGTCCGCCGGATACGAAGCCGTTCACAAGGGTCCGTACCAGATGACCGCGTGCGTCGAACACCTCAAGGCGCACGTCGCCGCCGCCTTCAGGCATCACGTAGTGGATGACCGTCGACGGGTTGAAGGGATTGGGCACGTTGTTCAGAAGTCCCGTCTTTTCCGGCACGTCGGGTACCGGTGTGACGGAATCCTCGAACAAGGCGAAGGCCAGGTCGATGGACAGGCCTGCCATTTCGTGACCGACAGGATAGATC
>DAOWLV010000275.1 GCA_030643455.1 Candidatus Krumholzibacteriia bacterium
CGGCTGCCGTACGCCGCCAGGGTTCGAGAATCGCCGGGTTCAACTGATTGCTCATGAATTCGCTCACGAGGCTTCCTGTCCACTCTTGCGATAGATTTCCCGGACCACTTCGTCGATGCCCGGTTCGGCCATGTGCAGATCCGAAACGTGCAGCTCGTTGACCAGGCGCTTGATCACTTCGGCCCCCGGCACCTCGACCCGGTTGAATTCCGCGTGATGGCGAAGACCTTCGACTTCCTCCCACGTCACGGGCAGCCCCGCGGTGATCGCGGCCAGCTCTCCGCTGGTGGCGCTGTCGCGCAATTCGACCGTCATGCGTACCCGCCGCCCCACCCGACGCCGCAGTTCGTCGAGTTCCCCGTCGAAATGCACGCGACCCTTGTCGATGATGATCACTCGCTTGCACAGTTGCTCGATATCCCCCAGATCGTGCGTGGTCAGGATCACGGTCACGCCCTCGCGCTCGCATATTTCCCGCAGAAAGATGCGCACGTTCTCCTTGGCCAGGACATCCAGCCCGATGGTGGGTTCATCGAGGAACAGCACCCGGGGCCGGTGCAGCAAGGCCGCGGCCAGGTCGCAGCGCATGCGCTGGCCGAGCGAAAGTTTGCGCACGGGCTGGTGCAGGAACTCATCCACCTGGAGAAGCTCGTTGAAAATATTCATCTGACGGTCGTAGGTGGCGTCGTCAACCTCGTAGATCTTCTTCAACAGCCGGAAGGATTCGACCACGGCCAGATCCCACCACAGCTGGGTCCGCTGCCCGAAGACCACCCCGATGTGCCGGGTGTACTGCAGGCGCTGCTTCCAGGGCACCAGCCCCCCCACGGTGACCGTACCGGAGGTCGGCGTCAGGATGCCGGTGAGCATCTTGATGGTGGTGGATTTGCCCGCCCCGTTGGCCCCGATGTAACCGACCATCTCACCGGCTGGAATATCGAAGGATACGGTTTCCACAGCACGCAACAGCTCGTGCCTCGGACGCACCAGATCGATCAGTCCGCCGGTGACTCCCTCGCGTTTCCTGATGAGCCGGTAGTCCTTGGTCAGGTCACGAACCTTGATGAGTGGTTCCATCAGAAAGGCAGGTCCTTTCCGGATCCTTCTTCAGAACCATTCGGGGATTCATCTTCGGATCCGGACTGCTGAAGTCCCGCCACCAGCCCGCGCACTTCGGTGTCGGTCTTTTCCAGCTTTTCCCGGCAGACCTGGATCAGCTCCACTGCCCGCCTGACTTCCTCGCTCAAACGATCGATGTCGATTTCGTCCTGTTCGAGATCCGCCAGGATCTTTTCGACTTCACCGACCGCCTCACCGAAAGAGAGTTTTTTGGCCGGTGTCTTTTTTGGGCTCGTCTTTTTTTCCGCCACTTGGTTTTCCTTTTCCTTGTTTAGAAAATGTTCCGCCGGCGGGGACATCATGCCCCGGCTGTACGATGCTGCGGACCAGATCATCGCTGAACCGCGTGTCGATGATGTCTCCCGGAGCCAGGGAAGCGGCTTTCGTCACGGCCCGCCCCTGCTCGTCGAGGGTGATGGTGAATCCCCTGGCCAGCAGCAGGGCCGGATCCAGGAGCCGGGCCTGGGTGGCCAGACCTTCCAGCCGGGCAACCTGCGCGACCACGGGCCGCACCGCTTCACGGCCCAAGCGGGCGGCAATCGCTACCTGCTCCCTGCGCGCCACGGCCGTGATGGTCATCGCGGTGGTGCCGAGCCTGGCCCGCAGATCGGCCAGAACCCCGCGCCCTGCCATCAGGCTTCGGGACACCCGGTCCTGCAGGCGACCGGCCGTGGACTGAAAACGGACCCTCGCCCGCAGGCAGATACCTTCGGCCGCCCGCCGCAACCGTTCGGTTTGATCGATCCGGTCCCGGGATGAGGCCAACAGGTCCTGTGCCGCGGACACCAGGCGCTCGGTGGCCTCTTCAAGCCTGCCGGAGGCCTCGTCAACAAATCCCACCAGAAACTCGGCCGCGGCCGTCGGTGTCTTGCAGGCGTGATGGGCCACCAGATCCGCGATGGAGGTGTCGACTTCGTGCCCGATGGCGGTGATCACCGGTACGGGACACTCCGCGATGGCCACCGCCAGGTCCCGCTGGTCGAACCAGGACAGGTCCGCCCGTGACCCGCCACCACGGGTGATGACGATGACGTCGACACCGGCGGCGGCATGTCCTTCGAGTGCACCGATCACCTCGGGCTGTAACTGTTCCCCCTGCATTCGTGCCCCCCGCAACTGGACCTTGAAAGCCCACCGGCTGTCTTCGAGGCCGGTCATGAAATCCCTTTCGGCGGCGCTGCCGGGCGAGGTGATCAACCCGATGCGAAGAGGCAGTTCGGGAAAGGGTATGCCGCCGTTCTTCTCCAGAAGGCCTTCCTGTTTCAGGTAGGCCAGGATTTCGCGTCGCCTGGCTTCGAGCCGACCCAGGGCGAAGTTCTTGTCCACGCCCACGACCTTCAGGCTCATCTTCCCGAATTTGGCGTAGAAGTCGACCTTGCATTCGAGGCAGACCTCCATCTGATTCGCGATCTGGAAGTCCGGATCGGTGCCGTCCAGGTAGCGGCCGAGGTCGAAACGTTGCCGGTCCCAGCCCATCAGGGAGGTGGAGATCTGGTATTCGGCCGCGCCGCTGCCTCCGGTTTCATGGAGTTCGAAGTAGACATGGGTACGGCGGCCCGCATCGTGGGGCAACCGCTGAACCTCACCTCTGACCCATACTGTCCCGGGGAAGGCCCGTTCGATGGCCTCCGAGATTTCCTCGTTGATCTGCCGGACGGTCATCACGTCACGTTCGGGTCCGGACGGATCTTCAAACAAGGAATCGGTACTCAAATCTTCACCTTCTCCCAGTCGCTCTTGACGAAAACCAGGACCATGCCGACAGCGTAAAGCGTGAACCAGGTCAACAGGGCAAGCCAGGCGCCCATCAAACCACCGTTCAACACGATTCCGAAAAGATAGGCCAGGGGCGGCAAAAGGCCGAACCCGGTCACGATGTCCACCAGCATGACCGCCCGGGTCATACCCGCTCCACGCAACGCGCCGGCCAGGGTCAGCCCCACCGCGTCGATGATCTGAACCAGGCCCATGAGCCTGAGAATGGGCACACCGGCGGCGATCAGATCTTCACTGGAGGAGAACAGGCGCATCAGGAATTCGGGAGTTGCCAGGAAGAACACACCGAATATACCCATGAACCCCATGGACAGCCCCACCCCGTACCAGGCAGATCGGCGGGCGCCACCCGGATCGTTGCGACCCAGGGACTGGCCCACCAGGGTTTGCACGGCCGCGCCCACACCGATCCCCGGCATGAAACTGAGAGAGGCGATCCGCATCACCACGTTGGCCGCGGCCACGGCGATGATGGATATCTTGCCCAGGATAAAATAGAACACCAGGAATCCAATGACGATACCAAAGGTCTGCAAGGCTGGCGGCCACCCGATCTTCAGGAAGGGCTTGATCAGGCGGACCTGGAAGTTCGACCGGCACAGGATACGGAACCGGTGACGGACGGACGGGCGCAGCAGGATCCCCACGATGACAAAGCTGGCCAGCAGGGCGCTCACGCTGCTGGCCAGCGCTGCTCCCGCCACACCCATGGCCGGGAAGCCCAGTTTACCGAAGATCAGGAGCCAGTTCAGCAGGACGTTGACCAGATTCATCCCGATCCCGACACTCATGCCGATCCTGGTCCATCCCACCCCGTCGAAAACGGCCTTCGCCTGGAAGAAAAACAGCAGGGGAAGCATCCCGGCGTACCGGTAGACCAGATATGAGCTTCCCATTTCCCTGACGGCGGGATCGGTTGTCACCAGCCTCATCAAACCGTCGGGCCACAGAAGCCCCACAAACATGAAGACCGCGCCCGCTGAAAGGCTGACCGTGACCGCCGTTGCCAGAATCGAGCCAACCTCGGAGTCCCTGCCCTCGCCCACCCGGCGGGCGGTGAAGGTCTGGGCCGCCACGTCGATGGCCTTGATGCTCATGGCCACGGCGGAAAACAGCAGGGTCGCCACCGCCACTGCGGCCAACGGCCCCTCTCCCAGCCGTCCCACCATCAACGTGTCGACCAGTCCCATCAGGGTCTGTGACAGTTGACCGAAAACGATGGGCGTCGCCAAGCCGGTGATCGTCACCAGCAGGCGACGCCTTGGGACGTCCCCCAGCCTTACCCCGGTGGAAACCGGGATCCGGATCTCGTCAGGAGACAAGAATCTGCACGGCCCTGGCCATCAGCCGCGCCCCGAAGCCGGTGCCGCCCTTGGGCCCGGTGGCCCGGGCGCTGTTCGACCAGGCCGGACCCGCGATATCCAGGTGGGCCCAGGGGGTCTCGTCGTCGACGAAATGGGCCAGGAAGGCCGCGGCGGTCAGGGCCCCGCCTTCACGTCCCTTGCCCAGGTTCTTCAGATCACTCCAGGTCCCTTCGACCTCTTCCATGTGCTCGTCCACCACCGGCAGATGCCAGACCCGCTCGAACGTTTCCCCGCCCGCCTGCTTGATCGCGTCGATCAAGGTGCCGCTGTTGGACATGAGACCCGCGAAATGGCTGCCGAGCGCGACCACGCAGGCCCCCGTCAGGGTCGCGGCGTCGATGATGTAGTCGGGTTTGTCCCGGCCCGCATACCACAGGGCGTCGGCCAGCACCAACCTGCCCTCGGCGTCCGTGTTCAGGACCTCGACCGTCTTCCCGCTGGCCATGGTGATGACATCGGCCGGTTTGACGGCCAGTCCGTCGGGCATGTTTTCGGCCGTCGGAACGATCACCCGCAGATTGACCGGCACCTTGAGCCGGGCGGCGATGAGCCCCCCGCCCAGGCCCGCGGCCGCTCCCCCCATGTCGCCCTTCATCAGATCCATACCAGCGCCGGGCTTCAGCGAAATACCGCCCGAATCGAAGGTGATGCCCTTGCCCACCAGGGCAATGGACGGGGCCTTCGGTCCGGCGGCGCCGGCGGCCCGTTACTGCAGGTCGATCAGCCGGGGTTC
>DAOWLV010000005.1 GCA_030643455.1 Candidatus Krumholzibacteriia bacterium
ACGATCACGCTGGACGAAGCGGTGGAACGGATCAAGAACAAGAACAAACGAACCGTACTGAGGGAACTTGGCAAACATCCGGAATCCGGCGAACCTCTGACCATCTGCAAGGGCCGGTATGGTCCGTACGTGACGGACGGAAAGCTCAACGGAAATATCGGGCGGGACCGGGACCCCGAGGACGTCACCGTTGAAGAAGCCGTGTCGCTTCTCAAGGACGCCGCCAAACGCAAGAAGACGGGCAAGAAAAAAACCGGCAAGAAAAAGACGGTAAAGAAAAAGACCGCCAAAAAGAAAACCACGAAGAAGAAAACGGTTAAGAAAAAAACCACCAAGAAAGCTTCGGCCCGCCCGCCCGCTCCGGACGATTCCTGATGCCTGTGGTCGAGCGTCCCGCCGTCACCGTCGTGGGCGGCGGATTGGCGGGTTGTGAGGCTGCACTCCAGCTGGCCCGCCTGGGCATTCGGGTTCGGCTGGTAGAGATGCGTCCCGATGTTCAGACACCTGCCCACCGCGGGGACGGACTTGCGGAAATCGTTTGCAGCAATTCACTGAAAAGCACGGCTCCGGCCACCGGATCGGGATTATTGAAGGAGGAACTCGACCTCTTTGGGTGCCGTCTGCTGGAGTGTGCCAGGGAAAGCTCCGTACCGGCGGGCGCTGCCCTGGCCGTTGACCGGGATGAATTCTCCGCCCGGGTTGCGGCCCGCATTTCCACCGAATCCCTGATCGAGATCTCGCGGTCGGAAGTCTCGGAACTTCCCCTGCGCGATGGAGAACATTGGCTGGTGGCCACCGGCCCATTGACCAGTCCGTCCCTGGTGGAAGTACTGGGGAAAATCACCGGACAGCGGTCTCTCCATTTCTTCGATGCCATCGCGCCCACCGTTACCCTGGAATCCCTCGACCTCGAAATCCTCTACCGTGCCGCCCGCTACGACAGGGGTGAGGCCGACTATCTCAACTCCGCTCTGGACCAGGCAACCTATGAATCCTTCCACGCCGCCCTGATGGAAGCGGAAAAGGCCGATGTCCACGCCTTCGATCGCAAGGAGCTGTTCGAAGGTTGTCAGCCCATCGAGGAAATCGCGGCCTCGGGACCGAAGTCGCTGGCCTTCGGTCCACTTCGTCCAGTCGGACTGCATGATCCAGACACCGGACGCCGCGCCCACGCCGTGGTCCAGTTGCGTCAGGAAAACCGCTCCGGGACCCTGTACGGTCTGGTCGGTTTTCAGACCCGTCTCAAATTCGGGGATCAGAAACGTGTTTTCCGGATGATACCCGGCCTCGCCAGGGCCGCTTTCGTTCGTTTCGGCCAAATGCACCGCAACTTCTACCTCGACACCCCCCGCTGCTGCTCCCGGGATTTTTCCTTGAAGGATCGACCCGATGTCTGGATAGCGGGGCAGATTACCGGAGTCGAAGGGTACGTTGAATCCATGACTTCAGGCCTGATCACTGCCTGGCACCTGGCCGCGCGGATTCACGATATCGAACTACCGGGCCTGCCTCTGGATTCCATGACCGGGGCCCTGCTGAGAAATTTCCTGTTCGACAGGACCACGGAAAAACTTTCCCCCATGAATGTCAATTTCGGGCTCGTTCCGGATCTCGCCACTCCCACCAGGGGAAAACGGGAACGAAAGATCGCCAAGAGTGAACGTGCTGTCGCGGTACTTGCGGAATGGCTCGGCCAGGAACCGGTGGCCCGGCTCCTTGCCGCAACCGCCGGGTGATAATACATTCCCCACTGGTGCCCCAACACGGACGTGGAGACGGTCATGGCGGACAATTCTCTCCAACCATATCTCGAATACCTCGCCCTGGAACGGGGGATGAGCCCGCGTACCGTTGAGGCCTACGGCCGGGACGTCTCGGGTTTTCTGGCCACGGCCGTCAAGTTCGGGGTCCTGGGTGATCCACCCGACAGGACCCAGTGGGGCAAGCTGGATGGTCAGCGAAGTATCATCCGGGGACATCTGGCGGTGCTGCGTCGCGAAGACCGGCGCCTGACCACCCTGGACCGGCACCTGGCTGGTATCCGCTCCTTCTATCGATATCTGCAGACCACCGGCCTGGTCACCTCGGTGCCGGCCAATCTGACCGCCGGCCGCGGTGGGCGGGAAAAGCGATTGCCCCGGGACCTGAACATCGAAATGACCACCCGGCTCATGGAATTGCCCGACGTGACCACTGAACGGGGCAGGAGGGACAGGGCCCTGCTCGAAATGATCTACGGCCTGGGACTGCGGCTGGCCGAAGTGGTGGGCCTGTCCCTGGAAGACATCGATCTGGACGTCGGACGCGTGAAGGTCCTGGGCAAGGGAAATCGCGAGCGTATTCTGCCTCTGGCCGGCTGTGCGGAACTGGCCCTGCGAGATTACCTTGAGCAGAGACTCGAACCAGCTGTCTGGCAAGATCTTGTCGATGGCGTGATCCGCGGCGCGAACCGCAAACAGCCCGTGTTTGTGGGACGTCCCGGCAGACGCATCGCGCACCGCACCGTTCAGAGCCGGGTGGAGAAATACGCTGTGGAACTGGCAGGGCTGGCGGGGGTTTCTCCCCATACCCTGCGCCACTCGTTCGCCACCCATCTGCTGGATGGGGGCGCCGGCATCAGGGTGGTGCAGGAACTGTTGGGTCACCGAAATCTTTCGACCACCCAGATCTACACCCACCTGAATCGGGGAAAGCTGCGGGAAGGATTCACTGCGGCCCATCCCAGGGCGAAAAAGAAGAGCAATCAGGGGCGTTGAGCCCCGGGGAGTTACCAATGATTTTGAGATCGACGACTGTTCTGGCCGTTCTGCGCGATGGGCGGGGAGCCATCGGAAGCGACGGGCAGGTGACACTGGGCAACACGGCCGTCAAACACGGCGCCGTCAAGGTGAGGAAACTTTTCGGCGGCAAGGTCCTGGTGGGTTTTGCCGGGGGAGCCGCCGACGCCTTTTCCCTTTTCGAAAAATTCGAGGGCCATCTGGAGCGATATCGCGGACACCTGAAACGCGCCACCGTCGAATTGGCCCGTGAATGGCGGAGCGACAAGATCCTGCGGAAACTCGAGGCCATGATGGTCGTGATGGACAAGGGCGACATATTCGTGGTATCCGGCAACGGCGACATCATCGAGAGCGACGACAACCTGACCGCCATCGGTTCCGGTGGACCCTACGCCCTGGCCGCCGGGCGGGCCCTGATGCAGAACACGGATCTCGATTCGGCGGACATCTGCCGCAAATCCCTGCAACTGGCCGGCGAGATCTGCATCTACACCAATACCAACATCACGCTGCTCGAGCTGGGACCCGAATCAGGGCCCGAAGGAAGTGACAACGTTGAAGATCAAACAGATTGAAAGCAAACCGATGTGGACCTGTCCGGAAATTGTCGATCTGCTGGACCGGTACATCATCGGCCAGGGGGACGCCAAGAAGGCAGTGGCCATCGCCCTGCGCAACCGCTGGCGGCGCATGCAGCTGCCGGACGAGATGCGACGCGAGGTGGTTCCCAACAACATCATCCTCATCGGGCCCACCGGCGTGGGCAAGACCGAGATCGCGCGACGCCTGTCCCAGATCGCCGACCTGCCCTTCCTCAAGGTCGAAGCCACCAAGTTTACCGAAAAGGGTTATGTAGGCAGGGACGTCGATTCCATGGTGCGCGATCTGGTCGAGAATGCCATCGCCCTGGTCAGGCGCGGGGCCGAGGCCAGCTTTGCCGCTGAAATCGATCACGCCTCCGAGGAAAAAATCCTGGATATTCTTTTTCCTCCCCTGGCAGGCATGGATAACGAACCCGAAAGGGCCGCCCGCTGGGACAGGAGCCGCGAAAAGATCCGGAAACAGCTGCGCGAAGGGGTGCTGGACGACAAGGAGGTGGCGGTCACCAGCGAACAGTCCAAGGTTCCCATCGCCAATATCTTCACCTCCGCCGGTGAGGAATTCGATGCCTCTTTCGGTGAGAGCCTCAAGAACCTTTTTCCCAAGCAGAAAACCGAAATACGGGTCTCGGTGGCCAAGGCCAAGGTCCTTCTGCGCGAACAGGAGGCGGAGAAGAGACTGGACCTGGACCAGATCGTGGCCGAAGCCATCGAACTCGTGGAAAACGGCGGCATCATCTTCCTGGATGAGATCGACAAGATTGCCGGTAGCCGTGGACACGGCGGCGGTCCCGACGTGTCGCGCGAAGGCGTCCAGCGGGATCTGCTGCCCATCGTCGAGGGCTCCTCGGTCAGCACCAAATACGGTCCCGTCAAGACCGACCACGTTCTCTTTCTCGCCGCCGGTGCATTTCACATGAGCAAGCCGAGCGACCTGATTCCCGAATTGCAGGGCCGGTTTCCCATCCGGGTCGAGTTGAACAGCCTGACCGAGGAGGACTTCGTCAAGATCCTGCGGGATACCGAGGGGTCGCTGATTCGCCAGTACACCGCCATGCTGGCGGTCGACAACTGCCAGATCGAATTCACCCCGGACGCCCTGGAGGAACTGGCCCACCTTGCCGCCGAGCTGAACAAACGGATGGAAAACATCGGCGCCCGGCGACTGCAGACAATCATGGCCCAGCTTCTGGACGAGATGCTGTACGAGGTGCCGGCCAAACAATTCGGTCCCATCACGGTGGACCGCGCCTTTGTCCGCGAACGGCTGACCGGCATCATCCAGGACGAGGACTTGTCCCGTTACATCTTGTGATCAACGGTGACCGGAGGCCCTGATGGGACAGCTCAGCCGAATTCCTGTCTATCCGTTCCTGGTTGCCGCCCTTCCGGTCATCTATTTTCACGAGACCAATTTTCGGCAATTGGCGGTCGGAGACGGCACCCGCATGGTTGTCCTGTACTGGGTGATCACCGGAATCCTCCTGTTCCTGGGTCGTCTCATCTGGAAGGATGCGCATCGGGCTGCCCTGGTGGTGGCGCCCCTGGCTGTTGTTCTTTTTCTGGGCAACAGGGTGGGGGGAGTCCTGACCCTGGTTTTTGCCGCCATTGCCGTGGCACTCGGAGTCCTCCTGCTGCTCCGTACCCCGGATGTCCGCCGAGCCTCCGTCCTCTTGAACCTGGTCATGGTGGTTCTCGTGGGGATGCCGATCGTTCAGACAGTTTTTGCTTCCCGTGCCCATGACGCTCCGATTCCGACCGCCTTGTTCAGTGATCCCCTGACACTCCACCTTCCGCAGGACGGGTCACAGCCTCCGGACATCTACTTCCTCTTGCTGGACGCCCTCGGCCAGCCCGACTTCATCGAAAGAAACTACCGGCTGCCCAGAAAATTCCTGGCCGATGTCCTGGAACAGCGGGGGTTCCAGGTGCTCCGGCGCACGGACTCCAACTACCAGCAGACCGCCCTGTCGCTGTCCTCTTCCCTGAACCTCGGTTACGTGCATGAACTGCTGGACATCCCCGATCCGGAAAATGCCGATCGCAGGGTTCTGGCCCGATTGGTGGCCAAAAACAGGGTGGTGCGGGCCTTGAAGGACATCGGGTACGACCTGGTGACCTATCCCTCCGGCTATCCGCTGACCCGAATGGAGGATCCGGCCAGGAAACACCGCCCCCTGATCAACCCGACCTTCCTGGAATACTACGTGATCGAGGACGGAATCCTGCCGCTGCTGCTGCCCCTGATCGGGCGTGGGCCCGCGGATTTTTCCTTCGCCCTGCGCCGCAACCGGCTTGAATACGTATTCGACCATCTGGACGAGGCCCGTGCCGGTATTCCGGATGACCACCCCGTTTTCGTATTCGCCCACATCATGGCGCCGCACCCTCCGTTTGTTTTCAGCCGGAAGGGTGAGCCCCTGCGCTCCAGGAAAACCTTCGCCTTCGCCGACGGAAACCACTGGTACGACATTCACGGGCGTGACGGCCCTTCATACCGGATCATGTACGGCGAACAGCTTATCTACGTGATGAAAAGGCTGGGTGAAGCCGTAGACGCAATCCTGGCGGCATCGCCCCGTCCGCCCGTGATCATCGTCCAGGGCGATCATGGGCCCGGATCGAAACTCCACCTGGTACGGGCCATGTACTCGGATCACGAGGAGCGTTTCGGTATCTTCAACGCCTGGTACACCCCACGGGGAATGGGATTGGCGGTGGAAGACAAGAGTACGGCGTTGAACACCTTTCCGACCCTTTTCAATGCCCTGTTCAACGCCGCCTTCCGCTCAGGGAGAACCGGTATTTTTTTGCGAGAATGAGCGCGCCCTACGCCCATCTCGAGTTGAATGAATGATGAACTAAACTGGTGGACTCACGGACCGGATGCGCTATTTTTAGCGGGCGCGACAAGAAGTTCCCCCGCACACCCCCTGGAGGTAAGAGCCTTGGCTGACAAGAAGGATTTCCTGGCCATCGATGACTACAGCACCGAGGATCTCAGGGCCATGTTGACCCTGGCCCGTGAGCAGAAGCCCCTCGCCCGCGAACATCGCCTCCCGCACACCCATCCCAACCGGATCCTGGCCTGCGTTTTCGCAAAACCCAGTCTCCGGACCCGGGTCAGTTTCGAGGTGGGCTTCCGGCAGCTCGGGGGTGAGACCCTGTTCATCACGGACAAGGAAATCGGCATGGGCACCAGGGAATCCGTCCACGACGTGGCCCAGGTCATGAGCAGGTTCGCGGACGGCATCATGATTCGCTGGTTCGACCATCAGGAAGTGCTGGACCTGGCCAAGTACGCCAGCGTGCCGGTCATCAACGGACTGACAGACCTGTCTCATCCCTGTCAGGTCATGGCGGACATCATGACGGTCGAGGAACATCTCGGCACCATCGACGGCAAGACGGTGGTCATGATCGGGGACGGCAACAACCTGGCCAACAGCTGGCTCAACGCTTCCATCCGGTTCCCCTTCAATTTCATACTGGCCTGCCCCGAAGGATATCTGCCGGACGAGGGTATCATGCGAAAGGCAGAGTCCGCTGGCGGGTCCTTCATGATCACCCATGACGCGCGAGAGGCCGTCCAAGGCGCCCATGTCATCTACAGCGACGCTTTCTACAGCATGGGGCAGGAAGAGGAGGCACTGAAACGCCGCCAGGATTTCGCGCCCTTCCAGATCACCAGCCAGCTTCTCGAAACCGCCCACAAGGACCACATCGTCCTGCACTGCCTGCCCGCCCACCGCGGGGAGGAAATCACCGACGAGGGCATGGATGGTCCCCACTCGGTCGTGTTCGACGAAGCGGAAAACCGGATGCATGCCCAACGGGCCATCATGGCCACTCTCATCGAATAGGGGGCTTTCATCAGTCATCAGACCGGCATGCGATCCACAAAAGGCGGTTCCCGCCAGACAATTCAACTGGCGTTGCTGATCAGTCTGGTCCTGGCGGGTTCCTGCGCCGTTGTCGAACCGCCGCCGGGCGGGCCCATCGACACGACACCGCCGACTCTTGCCCTCATGGTTCCCGACTCCGGAACCACCGTGATCGGGGAGCTGAAGACCATCCGCTTGACTTTTTCCGAGAAGATGGACCGGACGTCGGCGGTCACCTGGCTCTTCTTCTTTCCCGACCAGCGCATTCGCCAGACCAAATGGCACGGGGCCACCGAAGCCGAGGTCATTCTAGAATTTCCCCTGACCCCTGATACCGTCATCGTCCTGGAGGTGGCCTCAGGCATGCGGGACGCCCACAAGGTCAAGAGCCGGCAGAGCCGACGATTTCCCATTTCCACCGGCGTGGACATTCCGCAGGGGACCATCAGCGGCGTCCTCATCATGGCGGACTCGGCGGTGACCAACGGCGTGGTGGAACTCTACGACGTGCCACCGGACACCCTTGAATATTTTGAACAATCCCTGCTTCGACGCACGGCCACCGATGCGACAGGGGCCTACCGGTTCGACTGGCTGCCCGTTCCCGGAGGACCCTGGCTGGTCCGCGCCTTCGCCGATCCCGACGACAATCTCCGGCCGGGAGACAAGGACGCCCAGCGGCTGGTTCCCGATACCCTGTCCTTGACGGTGGACAGCCCCACGGCTTCAGCCGGGGTGACCACCCTTTATGCCTGGAACACCCCCGGCAGGATCCTGGTCGGCCCCTTCGATACACCTTTGCACGGTGAAAAGGTCATGGCCTGGACCATGGGCATGGCCGATGAAGACACAGGCTGGGTGCCCGCCCCCGAAGACGGAGCCACCAATCCCATTTTCGATCTCGACCCGGCCGGTGGAGGCGTGATCGGCAAGGTCAAGCCGGGACGAAACCGAATCGTCTTTTTCGTGGATGTCGATGGGGATTCCACTTTCAGCGGCGTTCCCGACACCCTCCTGGCATTTGTCCCGGATTCCCTGCGCACCACGGCTCCGGATTCTGTCGAGGTCCAGCAATGGTTCCTGGAACCCTGGTTGATGGTCGAGGATGTGGAAGTGGATCCGGGAATGGACACCGAATTCGAGATTCCGGCCATCGCCCATTCCATCACGCCGTGGACACCGCCCGAGCCTGAACCTGCCGTCCCTGACAGTCTGGAAGGAACGGGTCCGGACCAGGATGGAAGCGCCGCAAGCGATTCATTGTCCGTCCCCGAGGAGGATGAATGAGCCACCTGATTCCCTTCGTCAAGATGCATGGCGCAGGCAACGACTTCATCATGATCGATCACCATGATCTGGATGGTGTGAACCTGGGTCCCGACCGCATCGCCGGGCTGTGCCACAGGCGCACCGGGGTGGGAGCCGACGGGTTGATCATCATCGGTCCCGGCTCTTCGCCGGACTCGTCCTTTCGCATGAACTACTACAACGCCGATGGAGGCGAGGCCGAGATGTGCGGCAACGGTGCGCGGTGCAGCGTGGGTTTCGCCCATCACCTCGGACTGGTTCAGGACAGTTGCCGGTTCGACACCCAGGCAGGTCTCCTGGACGGGATCAGGCACGGCGACGAAGACATCGAGGTCAGATTGACTCCCTGGCGTGACCTCGACCTCGAGATTGATGTGGGAGAGACTCCTTGGCCCGCTCATCATTCCTGTGATACGGGGGTTCCCCACCTGGTCATTCCAGTGGACGACATCGAAACGGTCCCGGTCATGGAATGGGGCCTCCGCCTCCGGCATCACCCGGATTTCTCCCCTGAGGGAACAAATGTGAACTGGGTGGCCCGCGAGGATAAAACCGGCCACTTCCTGATGCGGACCTACGAACGCGGTGTGGAAGAGGAAACCCTGGCTTGTGGTACTGGCGCCTCGGCCGTGGCGGTGGTACTGTGCCGGTTGGGGGTGGCCAGCAGTCCGGTCCACCTGCAGACAAGGGGTGGCGATCTGCTGGTCGTGAGCGTGGACATGGAAAAAAAGGCACTCCGGCTGCGCGGGCCGGCAGTGACCAGTTTTCACGGAGAGGTCTGGATCGATGAGTAATAAAACCTGGGAAATGCCCGATGGGATCTATACCGCCCTGGTCACCCCCTTCGCTGACGATAAAATCGATCAGAAAGCCTGGCGGGTCCTGGTCCAGCGCCAGGTCGACTCCGGGGTGGCAGGCATCGTGCCTGCCGGATGCACCGGAGAGGCGGCCACCCTCAGCCTGAAAGACAGGGAGTGGATGGTCCGCACCGCCCTGGAGATGTGCCAGGGGAAGTGCGCCGTGGTGGCCGGTTCCGGATCCAACTCCACGGACCTGACGATCGAATTGACCCGTCAGGTCAAGGAGTGGGGGGCCGACGCGGCAATGCTCATCTCCCCCTATTACAACAAGCCGCAGCAGCACGGTCTGCTGGCCCACTACAGGACCGTCGCCCGGGCAGTCGACATTCCCATCGTTCTTTACAACGTTCCGGGCCGCACGGCCGTGAACATCCTGCCCGAAACCGCCGCCGAACTCGGGGCCGAACCCAACATCGTCGCCTTGAAGGAAGCCAGCGGAAACCTGCCCCAGATCGAGGAGGCCATCGCCCGGTGTGACATGAAGGTTTTTTCAGGTGACGACGGCCTGAATTTCCAGATCTTCGGACTGGGGGGGCGTGGAGCAATCAGCGTGGTCAGCAATCTTTTGCCGGGCGCCATGGTTCGTTTCTGGAAGGCCTGGGCCAAGGGGGACATCAACCAGGCCTGGCCCATGAGCCGCGCCTTCGATCCCATCACCTCGGCCTGTTTCATCGAAAGCAACCCGGTGCCGGTCAAGGAGCTCCTGTCCATGGCCGGACTGTGTCACCGCGATCTCCGATTACCGCTCGTGCCCGTCACCGAACACAGCCTGACCTTCCTGGTCCAGTTCTACGAGGGAACCCTGAAAAATCTCATGGCCCGGGACCTGGAGGGTGTTTCGTGATCAAGGTTTCGGTCCACGGCGCCCAAGGGAGGATGGGTGTTCTGATCACCGGCCTGGTGGCCGGGGCGGAGGATATGGAACTGGCCGGACTGGTCACCGAACCGGGTGGAAGCGCCGCGCCCGGAACCTTTCATCCCGATCTTCCCCTGACCGGGCAGGGCGAGATGGAGAGCGACCTGCCCTCCGGTGGGGTCATCATCGATTTTTCCCTGGCCGGGGCCATAGACGGGCTGCTCGATCAGGCCCGGACTCTTGAAGCGCCCCTCGTCGTCGGGACCACGGGTTTTTCCGAAGATCAGCAGGATAGGCTTCGTGCCTACGCGGAAGAATTTCCGGTTGTGCAGGCCTCCAATTTCAGCGTGGGAATTCCAGCCCTTCAAATGGTCCTTCAGCTTCTGGCCCGCACCCTGCCCCAGGGGTTCGACGCCGAGCAGGTGGAAACCCATCACATCACCAAGCTGGACAAGCCCAGCGGCACGGCCGCGGCCTTGGCCCGCACCTACGCGGAAATCCGGGGCGGAGAACCCGTGCCCACGCATTCCCAGCGTCTGGGAGGAGTCATCGGGGAACACACCTGGACCCTCAGCGACCAGGAGGAAACCCTCGTACTTACCCATCGGGCCCATTCCCGCCAGGCTTTCCTGCGCGGCATCCTGCCCGCAGTTCGTTTCGTGTCTGGACGTGAACCCGGATTATTCGGTCTGGTGGATGTTCTGAAGGGATTGGCCGACCCCCGTTGACCAGGGCCGGCCCAAAGACGGGGGGCGCTACTTGGCGGCTGCGGCGGCCATACGGCTCTTGAGCCTGGCGGCGCGCTTTTTGGGCATGAGCCCCTTGCGGGCCTGGGTATCGATCAGGCTGTACATCGAAGTCAAGGACGCGGCCTTCTCCTCGGTGGCGGTCTGCTCGATCTCGGCGCGATAGGTCTTGATCCGGGCGCGCATCATCGTCCGGTTCTGCCGGTTGCGCTCGTTGCGCTTCCTGCTCGTGTGAAGCCGCTTCTTGCAACTTTTGTTATGGGGCACTTTCTAACCTCCGTTAAAGACATACAGGCGGGGCAATTTAACAGGACAAACCAGACATGTCAAGGGAACCGAAGTCCACCAAAGACCTGCAAGCCAAGCTCCAGCTACTGCCTGACGCCCCAGGGGTCTATCTCCACAAGAACAGCCAGGGCAAGGTCATATACGTTGGCAAGGCCACCCACCTGAACCAGCGGGTGCGGTCCTATTTTCACACCGGAGGCGAGAAGGGTACCAAAACCCATGCCCTGGTCCGAAAAATCAGGGATTTCGACTATATCGTCACCGACACGGCCACAGACGCCCTGGTCCTGGAAAACCAGCTCATCAAGGAATACCGGCCCCTGTACAACATCCGGCTGAAAGACGACAAACAGTATCCATATATCCGGATCTCCCTGAATGAACCGTATCCGAGGGTTTCGGTGGTCCGCCGCATCTCCAGGGACGGAGCCCGCTACTTCGGGCCCTTCACGGATGTGGGCGCCATGCGGGAAACGCTGAAGTTTGCCGCAGGGGCCTTCCAGGTGAGAACCTGCCATCTCGATCTACCCGGCCAGACGGTCGAACGGGCATGCCTGGACTGGCAGATCGGGCGCTGCAGCGCTCCCTGTGTCGATTTCGACACCCAGGAAGGATACCGGGCCAAGGTCATGAAGATGATCCTTTTTCTGTCCGGGGCCGGGATAAAGGTCCTCAAGGAGTTGCGGACCGAAATGGAGGAACATTCCACCCAGCTCCGTTTCGAGAAGGCGGCGCAACTGCGTGACCTCATCTCCAAGCTCGACCGGACCACAAGCCGTAGCCGGCCGGTCGCTGGCATTCGGAAGGATTGTGATCTGATCGGTATCGCCCGGGATGGCCAGGACGCATCCGGGGTGGTCCTGCGGGTCAGGGGGGGGCATATCCTGACCACCCATCATTTTCTCATGTCCGACAAGCTGGACCGCGATCTGGATGCCTTCATGGCCCAGTTACTCCGTGAATACTACCCGCGAGCCGG
Source organism: Candidatus Krumholzibacteriia bacterium (assembly GCA_030643455.1). Classification (GTDB taxonomy): domain Bacteria; phylum Krumholzibacteriota; class Krumholzibacteriia; order LZORAL124-64-63; family LZORAL124-64-63; genus JAGLCY01. The sequence continues at coordinate 12,301 of DAOWLV010000005.1, forward strand.
GGATATCCCTGCCGAGATCCTGCTGTCCCACCCGGTGGAACAACCCGCCTCCTGGCAGGAATGGCTGACCGGGCTGCGGGAAGGCAAGGTGGTTTTCAAACATCCCCTGCGGGGAGCCAAGAAGGAAGCTGTGGAGCTTGCCCGCACCAACGCCGTCTTCAAGCTCCGGGAGGTGAATCTGCGACGGGCCTTGGCCCAGCCGCGCAAGGTCACACCTGGCGACATCCAGCTTCAGGAAGCGCTCGACCTGCATTCGGTGCCGGAGACCATCGAGTGTTTCGACATCTCCAATTTCCAGGGAAAGGAGACGGTGGCTTCCCTGGTCTTCTTCAAAGGCGGCCGCCCCCTCAAGAGCCGGTACCGGAGGTTCCGGATCAAAACCGTGCGGGGGGTGGACGATTTCGCCAGCATGAAGGAGGTTTTGACACGTTATTACGGCCGGCTGGTGGAAAAGGATCTGAACCCCGCCGACCTGGTCGTGGTCGATGGCGGGGCCGGTCAACTGGGAGTTGCCAGGGAAGTCCTGGCCGGGTACGGATTCCATGAAACCCAGTTGATCGGTCTGGCAAAACGGGAAGAGACCATCCACCGGGAGGGTGGAACGCTGAACCTGGCGCGCAACAGTGAAGCCCTCAAGCTCCTGCAGCGAGTCCGGGACGAAGCCCATCGTTTCGCCATCACCTATCACCGCCTGCTGAGGGACCGGAAAACCACCGCCAGTGAACTGGACCTCATTCCGGGTATCGGCCAAATCAAGAAATTGTCCCTGCTGCATCATTTCGGATCAGTGGCACGCATCCGGACGGCCGACCCGCTCGAACTGTCCGAAGTGCGTGGGATCAACAAGCACGATGTGGTCGCAATCCGAGGGTTTTTCGCCAACCGACCGGGGCACGAGTCATGAGCGGTTCTTCCTGGGACCTGGCTCTGGATAATTATCTGGCCCATTGCGGGGCGGACAAGGGTCTGGCCAGTGCCAGCCTGGAGGCCAACCGTTTCGATCTGGCCCGATTGCGGCGATGGGCCGAAGCCGAAGGCCTGTCCGGTCCTGCCTCCATCGGTGACCACCATCTCAGGTCATTCCTCATGGAGTCCGCTGGTGAGTTGGCACCTTCATCACGCGCCAGGCTATTGTCGACCCTGCGGTCGTTTTTTCGATTCCTCGTGGCTGAAGAGCTGGCCGCCGTCGATCCGACGACGACCCTCATCGCCCCCCGCCGGGGCCGGAAACTCCCCACGGTGCTGACGCTGAACCAGGTGGAACGGTTGCTGGAGACCGTCGATGGTGCCAGGCCCCGGGACCTGCGTGATCGGGCCATTCTGGAAGTCTTGTACGGTTGCGGCTGTCGGGTCAGTGAACTGTGCGGCCTGGACGTGACGGACCTTGACCGCAGCGAAGCCACTCTCCTGCTCAGAGGCAAGGGACGCAAACAGCGACTCGTGCCGGTTGGTGAACCCGCTCTCGAGGCCGTCCGGTTGTACCTGCGGGCAGGTCGTTCGGAACTCGTCGGCAAATCTCCACACGCCGCCCTGTTTCTGAATCGACGTGGGGGCAGGTTGTCCCGGGTCTCGGTCTGGAACCTCATCAAAAAAACCGGCGCCATGGCCGGACTGCCGGAAAGCCTGTCGCCCCATACCCTGCGTCATACCTACGCCACCCATCTGCTGGAAGGGGGTGCCGACCTGCGGGTCGTGCAGGAATTGCTTGGCCACGCCGACATCGGAACCACCGAGATCTACACCCATATCGACCGGGCCTGGCTGACCGAGGCCTGGCTGGGGGCCCATCCCCGGGCCCGCCGAAAATAGGCCGATGGATGGTCCGTAGCCGGCAGGAGGGTTCTTTGACATGGGCTCGCCCCGATGGTACTGTTCCCCGATCATTTCCACGGTATCCGGAGAGCCGGGTGCAGCTCTGAAAGCGGCCGTTGCAAGCACCGGCAGTAGTTCCAGTTTCTGAAAGGCATCCCCAGTGAACCAGGAAACGACCAGTAATCCAGGGTCCGGAAAGGTCATCCTCAGCGGTATGCGCCCGACCGGCCGGCTGCACTGGGGTAATTACACGGGCGCTCTCGAAAACTGGAACCGTCTCCAGGAGGATTATTCCTGCCATTTCATGGTAGCCGACTGGCATGTATTGACCACGGCCCTGGACAAGGCACCGGAAATCAAGGAAAACAGCCGCCAGATGTACCTGGACTGGCTGGGCGCCGGGCTCGACCCCGAAAAGTCGGTCCTGTTCATCCAGTCCGAGATCAAGGAACACGCGGAGCTCTACCTGCTGCTGTCCATGATGATCAGCATGGGCCGCCTGGAACGGAATCCCACCTTCAAGGAACAGATCCGGGATCTGAACCTCGGGAACGAGATCAGCTACGGCCACCTCGGTTATCCCGTGTTGCAGGCCGCGGACATCCTCATGTACCAGGCACACGCGGTGCCGGTGGGCGAGGACCAGTTGCCCCACCTGGAACTCACCCGGGAAATGGCGCGGCGTTTCAACCGGATTTTCGGGGACGTTTTTCCCGAACCCGAACCACTGGTCACCAAGTTCGCCCGGTTCCCCGGAACCGACGGCAAGCGGATGAGCAAGTCACTCGGCAATACCATCGAGATTTCCGCGTCGCCCGAGGAAATTCGCCAGAAGATCAAGCCCGCCTTCACGGATCCCGCTAGGTTGCGCAAGTCCGATCCCGGCAATCCTGAAATCTGCGCCATCTACACCTGGTATCAGAAATTCATGCCTGAAGCGGCCGAGGAAACCGCACAGGAATGCAGGACCGCCGCCCGGGGTTGCGTGGACTGCAAGATGAAACTTGCCGATGGAGTCATCGAGCATTTCGCCCCCCTGAGGGAACGGCGTGCCGAATTCGAAAAGGATCCCGCCCGCCTGGACGACATCATCCGCAACGGCTGCGAACGCGCCGGTTCGATTGCGGCCCGCACCATGGTAGCGGTTCATGAAGCCATGGGCATAGGTTGATCAAGAATGGAACGAGGATTTTCCAGCATGGTGGATAACACCAACGAAGAAACGGCCATGGATGGCGGCGGCCCGGAATCCTGGAACCTGGACTCCCTGCCGCCCGAACTGGATTATTTCCGGACCAGCGAGGCCTACCAGGTTGAATTGACCGGGTTTCAGGGTCCCATGGATCTGCTGCTGCATCTGATCGACCGGGAACAGGTGGACATCTACGACATCCCCATCGCCCGGATCACCGACCAGTTCATTCAGCACATCGAAGTGATCAAGACCATCAGCCTGGATGAAGCCGGAGAATTCATCGCCATGGCGGCCACACTCCTGGTCATCAAGATGAAGATGCTGATGCCATCGCACGGCGAGGACGGTGATGAGGACCTGGAGGATCCCCGGGCGGAACTGGTCAGAAAACTTCTCGAGTACCGGCGTTTCAAGGAAGCCGCGGAATCCCTGCAGAAGCAGGAATCCGATCGGCGCATGTATCATCTGCGGCAGACCCGCTTTCCCTTCACCGAGGATCTGGATCTCGAACCCCGGTTGCGTATCGAGATGTTCGACCTGCTCTCGGCACTGGCTGGCATTTTCGACCGCATGGAGGCCCGCCTTGTCCACGATGTCGTGCGCGAGGCCTTCACTGTCGAGGAGAAGATGTCGCTCATCGAGGAAAAAGTGGGATCCGGCGGGACGGTCCGCTTCGAGGACCTGTTCGATGAAGACACCATCAAGATGGAGGTCATCGTCACCTTCATTGCTATTCTGGAAATGGTCAAACGGGAGAGACTGCATTTCATGCAGACCGAACCCGGCGGGCCCATCTGGATCCAGCGGCCCGGAATCGACGAGGAATTGGGTGACCAGGTGGAACTCACCACCCTTGACGAGGATCATTCCGGCGAAAACCTTTCCGACAGCCCTCCGAACGAATGGGAGAACGAATCTTGAAAAGGGAACTCGAAGCCCTGCTTTTCGCCACCGACAGTCCCCTGACCGTGGCCCGGTTGAAGAAGATATTTCCAGAGGTGGATACACCGGGATTCAAGGAAGCGGTGGAAGCACTGCAGGAGGAATACGAACAATCGGGACACGCCTTCACGGTGGTTGAATTCGCTGGCGGCTGGCAGATCGCCACCAAGCCGGAGTTCTCCCCCATCGTTGAGAAGATGCTCAAGACCCGGCGTTTCACCCGCCTTTCGAAAGCCGGTCTAGAAGTCCTGGCCATCATCGCCTATCGTCAGCCTATCACCCGTCTGGAGATCGATGACATCCGGGGTGTCAACAGCAGCGGCGCCATCAGCACCCTCAACGAACGTAATCTCATCGCTGTGGTCGGCCGCTCCCAGACGATTGGCAATCCCCTTTTGTACGGCACCACCCGGGAATTTCTCAACCACCTCGGCCTCAAGGGCCTGGGACAGCTGCCCGACCTTCCCGACATCGAGGGGGTCATGGACGACCGGGAAGAGCTGAAGGAATTCGCCAACCAGGTCGGCCGGGAACTGACGGATGGGGAACTGGAGGATTATTTCGCCGCCCCGGAGGAAGCCGAAACGATACCTGCTGAAGAATCGGGTGAAGAGTCCGCCGCTGAGCTGGGGGAGCCGAAGGATGAGGTCCCGACCGAGGGGGAAGACGTCCCCAGGGAGAACAGTGACGCCTGATTCTGAAATGCGCCTGAACCGTTTCCTGGCCCGGGCCGGCCTTGGTTCCCGCCGTTCCGTTGAAGATCTCGTGCGGGAAGGCCGGGTTGCCATTGACGGTATAAAAGTGGAGGATTTGGGACGCCGCGTCCATCCCGGCACGGAAGAAGTGACGGTCGACGGCAGACCCGTTTCCCTGCCGGAAGGGTTCCGGGTCTACGCCTTCCACAAACCCCACGGCGTGGTCTCCACCCTTGCCGCCCAGGGCGGTCAACCGTCCCTGTTGCCCTATCGCAGAACATCGGATATCCCGGATCGATTCATGCCCGTCGGACGCCTTGACTCCGAGACCACCGGGTTGCTCCTTTGGACGGACGACGGGGAGCTCAACCAGGCCCTGTGCCGGCCCCGGTCCGGCTTGTGGAAGACCTACGAGTTGGAGCTCAACGTGGACCTGGCCCCGGAGAAGGTCAGGAGCCTGACCCAGGGGAAGATTGAAATTGACGGCCGTCCTTGTCTGCCTTGCCGCCTGAGGCTGAATCCCGGTGGAACGACCCGTCAGTGGATCATGGAAATCCACGAAGGACGCCGGCGGCAAATCCGCCGCATGTTCCGGGCGGTGGACCTGAGGGTCCTTCGACTGCACAGGACGGCAGTCGGTCCGGTCAAGCTGGTCAATCTGCGTCCTGGGGATTTCCGCCGGCTTACCCACAATGAGGTGGAGAGTCTTCGCGAACTGGTGGCCGGTAGCAAAAGAGACGGGAAACCGCCTCGCCACAGGAACAAAGGGAAGTGACGATGGATTTCAAAAGTCTTTTCCGCCCCGGCATTTTGGCCACCCGCCCCTACACTCCCGGACGCCCCATCGAGGAAGTCCAGCGTGAACTCGGTCTCGACAAGGTCATCAAGCTGGCCAGCAACGAGAATCCCGAAGGGCCGTTGCCCGCCGTCATCGAAGCCATCAAGGGTGCCGCCAAGGACATCAACCGTTATCCCGATGCCGCCTGTCATGAGCTGACCCAGAAGCTGGCCGCCCATCTCGGGATCGAACCCGCCTCCCTGATCTTCGGCAACGGCAGCAACGAGGTCATCGACATCCTCATCCGCGCCCTGGTCTCACCGGGGGAAAACGTGGTGTTCAGCCATCACAGCTTCATTGTCTATCCTCTGACCACAGGGGTCCATTTCGAGTGCGGCCGCCCGGTGCCATTGGCCCCCGGGGACAAACATGATCTTGCCGCCATGGCTGCAGAAGTGGACGACAAGACGAAACTCGTCATCGTCTGCAACCCCAACAATCCCACCGGCACCTACAACACCACGGACGAATTCCGGACCTTTCTGGCTTCCATCCCCACCAATGTCATTGTGGCGATCGATGAAGCCTATTACGAATATGTGTCGGCAGAGGATTATCCCCAGACCCTGCCCATGCTCCGGGATCATCCAAATCTTGTGCTCTTGCGGACTTTCAGTAAAATCCATTCATTGGCAGGACTGAGGATCGGGTATGGCGTGGGTCATCCGGACCTGATCGGTGAATTGCACAAGACCCGGGCGCCTTTCAACGTCAACCTGTTGAGCCAGGTCGCGGCCATGGCCTGCATCGACAACTGGAACGAAGTGGCCGGCAGGGCCGAGCGGAATCGCGAACAGCTGGAATGGATGGAAACGGAATTGGCGGGTCTGGGCCTTGATGTCGTTCCCAGTCAGACCAATTTCATCCTGGTCCGGACTCCTGGCGACGCCGGGAAAGTGACCGAAGCGCTTTTGCACAAGGGAGTCATTGTCCGGCCCATGCACGCCTTCGGCCTGGGCGAGGGGGCCTTGCGAATCAGTGTCGGGCTGCCCGCGGAAAATCAACAATGCATCGAGGCACTCAAGGAGATCTTGTCCTGATGGGCGCACCGCAACCTGGAAAATCAACCCCGCTGGTGAGCAGAAAATCCGGCCAGCCGGCAACCATCGTGGCCGTCGGGGACGTCCGGTTCGGCGGCCGCAAGGTCGTGCTCATCGGCGGCCCCTGTGCGGTGGAGAACAGCGACCAGATGACCAGGACCGCCGCCTATGTGTCTGCCGCCGGTGGGTCCATGCTGCGTGGCGGCGCCTGGAAGCCCCGAACCAATCCCTACGATTTCCAGGGTCTTGGTGAGGCCGGCCTGGAAATCCTGGCCGAGGCTCGCCAGGCATCAGGTTTGCCGGTGGTCACGGAAGTTCTCGATCCCCGCGACGTGGAACTGGTGGCCGAGACGGCGGACATGCTTCAGATAGGCAGTCGCAACGTCCAGAACTTTCCCCTTCTGCGGGAAGCGGGGGCAAGTGGAAGACCGGTCCTGCTGAAACGGGGCATGATGACCACCATCAACGAGTGGCTCAGCTCCGCCGAATACGTACTGGCCGCCGGAGGCTCCGATCTCGTCTTTTGCGAGCGGGGTATCCGGACCTTCGAACCCACCCTTCGAAACACCCTGGACGTTGGCTCGGTGGCCGTCCTCAAGGATATCACGCATTTGCCGGTGATCGTCGACCCCAGTCACGCCGCCGGAGATGTGCGATTCGTGACCGCCCTGGCACGCGCCGCGATCGCCGCCGGAGCCGACGGCCTCCTGGTCGAAACCCACTTTGCCCCCAAACAGGCTCTCAGCGACGGGGCACAATCCCTCGGACCCGATCAGTTCGCCGACCTGGCGGAATCCTGCCGGGCCATCGCTCGAGCCCTGGACCGGGACCTGTGATATGACCGCCGTCCAGGCCGACGAGTTTCCTCCCATCGATCCTTCCGTAATGCCGCTCAACGCGGTCATCGCCATCGACGGCCCGGCCGGATCAGGCAAATCGACAACGGCTCGTGCCCTGGCGGATATTTTTGACCTGTTGTACATCGACTCCGGGGCCATGTACCGTGCCTTGACCCATGCGGCCCTGATGGCGGGTATCGACCCCGGGGATGAGGACGCCCTGGCAGGATTGCTCACTCCGGTCAACCTGGTGCTCAAACCCGCCAAGGGAGAGGTCAGTGTCTTCTGGAACGGCAAGGATGTTTCCAAGGCCATCAGGACCCCTGAAGTCGATGCAAACGTTTCCCTGGTCAGCAGCCATCCGTCCGTGCGCTCCAACATGGTGGAACGTCAGAAGATCATGGGTCGTCTGGGCGGTGTCGTCATGGAGGGACGGGATATCGGCACCGTGGTGTTTCCGCTGGCTACAGCAAAGATTTTCCTGTCAGCCTCCCTTGATGCCCGGGTCGAACGACGCTTTCGCCAGTACCAGCACCGTGGGCTCGATGTTTCACGTGAAAAGCTACGCCAGGACCTCGCGGAACGTGACCGCCAAGACAGTGGACGGATGACCAGCCCCCTGGCCATTTCTCCGGACGCGATGGTGATCGACAGCAGCGACCTGAGCCTGGAACAACAGAACCAGATATGCGCCCGCGCCTGTCTGGTGAATCCCACCCTCGACCTGGAATTGGACACTGATTTCGAAACGGCCTTCAGGGAAATTCCCTGGCACTACCGCCTGGCCTATGCCTTTTTCAGTGCCTCTGCCCGTTTCTACGGCCTGCGTCAGGTTGGAAACGAGGGGGGGGCCTTGCCCCGGGGATGCATCGTGGCGGTGAACCACGTGAGCAACTGGGATCCGCCGCTGATCGGATCAACCTTCTGGCGTCATCCGGTGCACACCCTGACCAAGGCCGAATTGTTCAAGATTTGGCCCTTGGGACCGCTATTCCGCTGGATCGACAGCATTCCCATCCAGCGATCCGGCTACGACGCCGGGGCCTTCGACGAGGCGGCCGCCCGCCTGGGAGATGGAGCCAACCTGCTCATCTTTCCGGAAGGCACACGCCGGGCCATTGGCCATCCTGGTCCGGTGCGCAATGGTCTGGGCATCCTGGTCCAGGCGACCATGGCGCCCACCTTGCCCCTCTTCATTCGTGGCAGTTACGGCCGTCAGCCCGGGGGATCCCCGAAATCGCCCCTGGAAGTCCATTTCGGCCCGGTTATTCGCTGGCACGGGGTGCCCGATCTCCTGCAGGATCACGACAAGAAGGAAGTCAGCCTCAGGATCGCCGGCCTGTGTGAAGCGGCCTTCCGTGAACTCCAGGCCCGTTCCTTCGCCGTCCATCCGGAAACCGAGTACGAAAAGGAGCTTGGGGCCAAGCAATTGAAAAAGTTCGCTCGACGTCAGGCGCAGGTCTTCGGGGGCTGATTTCCGCTGCCAATAAACCGCCAGTCCGCCTTGCCATCACTGGACTTGCCGACTATATTCCCGAATCTGCCAGGGACCGAGCGGTCCCGGCGTATTCATCTGTCACTAGGAGGCAACCTTTCATGACCGCCAACCCCAATTCCGATTCCGACGAGGTGCGCGAAGAAGCCCCGGAGGCGACTTCCGACAGCCCTCAGGAAAGCAGCCCTGAACCCAGTAGCAAGGATGACAAGGACGATCGCGCCCCCAGGGCCGCGGCCGCCGAAGTCCTTCCTACACCTGCCGCACCGCGTCTCAGCACCGAATACGATCCCGAAAGCATCGTCAACTTCGACTATCTCGAAGAAGAAGGCCAGGAATGGGATCTGAACTCGGAAGAGATGCTGAGCCTGATCAACCAGTACGAAGAGACCCTCACGGACATCCAGGAAGGCCAGATCCTCAAGGGAACGGTCATCGAGGTTCGTGACAACGAAGTCCTGCTCAACATCGGCTTCAAGAGTGAAGGCGTGATAAGCAGGGAGGAATTCGGTTCCACAAGTGTCGCCGTCAATGACACTTTTGACGTATTCCTCGAAAAACTCGAAAACCTGGATGGTCTGGTCGTCCTCTCCAAGGAGCGGGCCGACTTCCTGAAGGTCTGGGACAAGATCAAGGTGGCACACGAGGCCGGCGATGTGGTTGCCGGCACCGTCGACAGGCGAATCAAGGGTGGATTGGTGGTCAAGCTCTGGGGTGTGGACACGTTCCTGCCCGGTAGCCAGGTTGCCCTGCGCCAGGTTCCGAACCTGGAGGATATGATCGGCGAGGAAATCCAGTGCCGCATCATCAAGAAGAACAAGCGTCGGCGGAACGTCGTTGTTTCCCGGCGGATCGTGCTCGAGCAGGAGCGTGAAGAGAAGAAGCGCTCCCTGATCTCCGAGCTCGAAAAAGGCCAGGTGCGCACCGGCGTGGTCAAGAATATCACCGACTTCGGCGCCTTCGTCGATCTCGGCGGCATCGACGGCCTGCTGCACATCACCGACCTGAGCTGGGGCCGCGTCTCGCACCCGAGCGAAGTCGTCTCCATCGGTCAGGAGATAGAGGTCAAGGTGCTGGACTTCGAGGAGCAGCGCGAACGCATCAGCCTGGGCCTGAAGCAGCTCCAGTCCTATCCCTGGGACAATGTGGATGAGCGCTATCCTGAGGACTCGGTCGTGCGCGGCCGCGTGGTCTCCATCACCAACTACGGCGCCTTCGTGGAGCTGGAGCGCGGTGTCGAAGGCCTGATCCATATCAGCGAGATGAGCTGGACCCGGCATATCAAGCATCCGTCCAAGGTCGTCTCGATCGGCGACGAAGTCGACGTGATGGTGCTGAAGATCGACAAGGAAAACGAGAAGATCAGCCTGGGGCTCAAGCAGTGTGAAAGCGATCCCTGGGTCACCCTCATCGAGCGGTATCCGGTTGGTTCGGAAATCGAGGGAAAGGTCCGCAACCTGACCGACTTCGGCGCCTTCGTCGAGGTGGAAGACGGCATCGACGGCCTGGTCCACATTTCGGACATGAGCTGGACCCGGCGGGTGCGTCATCCCAAGGAGATGCTCAAGCGCGGCGACAGCGTTCAGGTCCAGATCCTGGACATTGACACCAGCAAGCGCCGCATCAGCCTGGGCATCAAGCAGATGAGTGAAAACCCCTGGCCCGTCCTGGCCGAGGAGTATCCCGTGGGTCATACCCTCGAGGGGAATATCAGCCGCATGCTGGACCATGGCGTCATCGTGGAGATGGGTGAAGACCTCGAGGGATTCGTGCCCATCGGGCACCTCGGCATCCCCAAGCTGGACAAGCCCCAGTACTACTTCAGGGAGGGCGAAACGGCCGACCTGAAGGTCATCAAGATGGACATCGAGAACCGCCGGATCGTCCTTTCCATCGCCGAACGTCTGAAGGACTTCGACGAGGATACGATCGAGGAGTTCATCACGGCCCATTCGCGGCTCGAGGACGTCGTGGCGGCCGAAGCCGCCGCCGAAGCCGAAGACACCTCGCAGGACGATTCCGGTCATGGTGAAGAGAACTTCCAGGACAAGGATGACTCGACAGTTGCCGAGGCGGAGTCCACTCCTGTCGAGGAAACAGTCGAGGAAACAGTCGAGGAACCCGTCGCGGCTCCGGAGCCAGC
>DAOWLV010000389.1 GCA_030643455.1 Candidatus Krumholzibacteriia bacterium
CGATCGGGAAGTGCAGGTTTCGGATCCGTTTCATCATGAAATCTCCCAGTTGAGACAACCAATCAACCAGCCATGACAGGGCAAGGACGGAACCGGAATGGGAAATCGGAACTATGGATTTGTAACTTGAATCGGGACAACAGGCTTTGGCCTTCGCGATCCGAAGCACCCAGCCACCTACAAGGTATTCATGTATGATTTTCTTCACACAAACTGTGGCCTTTAGATGTCAGCCAAAATGTGGTAAATCCATTCTCCATGAGAGTGTGTAATAAAATGACGGGGCTGACCCGGGATGCCGGCATTTTCGGGTGGTGGGGACTGCTCCTGTCGGCCCTGTCGGGTTGCGCCCGTGAGACGGCTTTGACCCAGGCCGACATCGTGGCCGATAGCCTGGTTTCGAATACGGGGCCGTTGGATCTGGTCGGTTACAAATTGAAACTCGACCACATCTATTACCGCCATCTGGAATTTGTCGCCGCGGGAGTGTCGAGTGAAGCTGCGGCCAGCGATCACTTCCCGGTCTGGAGCGTTTTCCATTGGCGGGATTGACTGTCTCTGCCATTTTAGCGGTTATGTTAATGTGGTGACGGTGACCGGAGCGGTACAGCACGCAGGGAGGTGGCCATGGCAGAGGGACGATCCGATGATTCGACCGATATGAGCAGCCGCCGGTTACTCCTTGTTTTGGCGGCGTTGCCGGCACTCGTGGGTATCGTGCTGGTGCTCGTGCTGGCCCTGTTCGGCTCACAGGATCAGTTGATGGCCTGTCTGAAAGACGACGGCTACTACTATCTGGTGCTGGCGAAGAACATCGCCGCCGGTCACGGCGCCACCTTCGACGGTCTCGGTCCCACCAACGGTTTTCACCCCCTGTGGGCCCTTTGCCTGACCCCGCTTTACCTTGGTGATCCCGAATCACTGTTCGGCCCGGTGCGCGCCATGATCGTGCTGGCCCTGGTGATGCATCTCGGCGCGGCCCTGGCCATTCGCCGGGCGGTGGGCCGGTTCGCCGACTCCGGTGTAGCCACCATCGCGGCCTTGCTCTACGCCGGCAATCCCCTGGCATTGTACCTCGTTGTCTCGGGGATGGAGTCCCCGGTGGTGGCCCTGACGGTGGCCATGCTGGCAACTGCATCGATCCGGCTGCAGCAGGGTGACCTTTCGCTAAACAAACCTGGTGATGCCCTGCAGGTGGGAGCACTGTGCGGGCTCTGCATGTTGACACGCACGGAGATGATCATGTTCGCGGGACTCGTGCTGGCCCAGGCAGTCCTGTGGCCGACGGCCGGAACGGTCCGGTCCTGGTGGGATCGGATTCGTGGAGGATTGGCTGCCGGGCTTACCGCCATCGTGGTGGTGGCGCCGTGGTTGGCCTGGAATCTCTGGCGATTCGGCTCCGTGATTCAGGTCAGCGCCCAGGCCCATCGCCTTCACATCGGGACGGTGCGCGAGGTCGTCCAGGACGGTGGTCAGGGAGGCCTGGTAGATCTCGGCAGCCGCCTGCTGGCTGTCCATCGTGGATCGCTGAGCCAGCGCCTGCCTCTACCTGGCGAACTCGTGGTCGTCATGGAAGTCGCGATGCTGGTTCTGGTCGTGTGGTGGCTGGTGGCGATTCTGTCCCCGAAGGAAACCCGGCGCCACTTCCTGGAACGGCTTCGTTGGCTCGCCGCCCCGATCATGTACGCCGGCGGATTTGTCGCGGCCTCGTTCCTGATCCTGGGCAATTTCCGCTCGTGGTACGCCGCCGGCCCCCTCACCGTGGCGGCCATCTTCGCGGCCGTACCGCTGGGCCAGGCCTTGGCGCGTCAGGCAGTGCCCCGACGCGGGAGGCTCGCCTCGGGTCTGATCATTGGCTGTTACTTTCTGGGTATGCTGGCCCTGGGCCCCGTGTTCCTCAACGAGATCCGCTACGAGGCGTCGAAAACCAATTGCTGGCAGGAGGCTGCCGATGTTGTCGCCATCGAGACCGCGCCTGGCGACCGTGTGGCTGCGTTCAATTCCGGCACTTTCGGCTACCTGGCTCCACGCCAGGTGGTGAATCTGGATTGTGTCGTCAACAATCGGGCCCTGCCGTACCTGGAGAACAAACGGCTGCCCGAATTCATCGCGGAGAACCACATCCGCTATATCGTCGATGATCCGGGTTACGTTTCGCGCTACTTCAGCGTCTTCAGCGATCACGACTGGAACCACTACCTGGTTGCGGTCGACACCCTTTCCACGGGGCTCGTTTTCTATGAAGTGCGGTGAATCCGTGCGGCGGGGACCATTCGGCCCCGAGTCAGGAGAGACCATGACCGAATCCGAAATCCTTGCCGCCTTGGGAACGGTGCTGGATCCCGAGGTCGGCATCGACATCGTCAACCTTGGCCTCATCGTGGGCATGGACGTCAGAACCGATAGTGTCGACGTTCGCATGATCATGACGAGTGTCGCCTGCCCCATGCATGCCCACCTGGTTTCCCAGGCCGAGGCGGCTTTGCGCAAGGCGGCCGGATCAGGCGTCGAGGTGAAGGTCGAGGTGGTCACCGAACCAGTCTGGACCCCCGAACGCATGTCCGATGAGGCACGGAAGAAACTGGGGTGGTAATAGCATGAGCGCACAGGAGAAGCAGAACCCGATCCTGCTGGTTGTTCCGGCCCTGCTCTCACTGGTTTTTGCCCTGGTGGCCGGTCTGATCCGACTGCCGTGGGAACTTCCTTTCGGCAACAATATCGCCTTGCTCCACGGTCCGCTCATGGTGAGCGGTTTTCTGGGTACGGTGATCGCCGCCGAGCGGGCATCCGCCCTGGGCCGCATTTGGGCCTGGCTGGCCGTGGCGGCCAATGGTTCGGGCGCCCTGGTGATTCTGGTAGGCACCGGTTCGCCGATCGCCCAGCAATTTTTTCTCCAGGCCGGCGCGGCCCTTTTCGTTCTGGGCGGAATAGGCCTGGTTGGTATTTTTTCCGCGATCCTGCGTCGGGAACCGACCTTTTACAACGCCATCATGGGACTTGGCGCCGTGGCCTACCTGTTCGGCAACCTCATGCTGATGGCAGGACAGACCATTTCCTCGGCAGTGCCCTTCTGGAGTGTTTTCCTGGTGTCGACCATCGCCGGTGAACGCCTGGAGTTGAACCGTTTTCTGCGGCCCCGGCGGGGTACCGCTGCCGTATTCGGCCTGGCGGTGATCCTGCTGACCGCCGGTGGGGTGATCTCCGTATTCGACCGCTCGGTCGCTGACCGTGTCATGGGTTTTTCCTTCTTCGTCCTGGGCGCCTGGCTGATCATGAACGACATCGCCCGGCGGACCGTGCGTATGAAAGGTGTGACCCGTTACACGGCCATCTGCCTGCTCTCGGGTTATTTCTGGCTGGTGGTGAGCGGCCTTTCACTTTTCTTCCACCCCGGCGAACTGGCCGGTCTTCGCTACGACCTCAACCTGCACGCC